>CANPXD010000072.1 GCA_947585615.1 uncultured Clostridia bacterium | reverse complement strand
GATCAGTAAAAGTACGGCGGCGCAGCCAAAAGCTGCGCCGCTTGCTATTATTTCATAATTTCAAGGATTTCACGAAATTCTTTGCTTTTCTTAAATGCTTCGGAAAGCGAGTAATCGTTCAATATTTTGTCTTTCATTCTTTCGCAATATGTTTTTCCGCGCTCTTTTTTCGTAAATTCCTTACCGTTAAACAGGAGGGAACTGCTTGTAACAGTCTGCGGCAGGCTGTCATATTTTTTTGAAAGCTCAGCGCAGGTTCTAAGATTTTTCAGTGCCTCCTCAGTGTTTCCGATTATGAAATACAAGCTGCCGAGTTGACCGTAACCATAAATAATGTGAACCCGGCTTTTTCTGTAATTTCCGTCTGTATAAACAGAATCAAGCACTGTAACAAGCGTCTTTATTGCCTCAATTTTACGTTCTGCTGAATCGTTGCCGAAATCGGAGCAATAGTTAATTACGACGCAGCATAAAAGATACATAAGTTCATCAATCGCATTACGGCACGCCTCGCGGTGCTTTTCTCCCGGGGGATAGAGATATGTTGCGGCAAAATCGCCGCTGTTATACATATCGGGCATTTTATGAAGGATCTTTTCCATATCATCAATCCCGAGCCCGCTGTCCTTAACAAGACTCATACTTTTACAGTATGTCGCCATAAGCCGCTGTGCCCAAATTCTTATGCTGTCGTCTGTGCAGTAGCTGTTTATCCTGTCGTAAACAGACTGCGCCTCGTGCAGGATAGCAGACCCCTCCTGAAGTCCTCCTTTTGCTGTAATCAGTGTCTCAAAATATCTGATTAAAAGCCTGAAATCGCCGGGGAACTCGTAAACGGCTTTTTTCATAAGCTGAAGTGCTTTTGGAGTATCCGTGCCGTATAAAACATTGTAGTTATTAATATAGTACTGAATTTTTGATTCTCGCTCTAACTTGTCAACGCCAAGCAGATCATCGGTTGTCGTATCGAAAAACGACGCAATGGCGGGCAACATTTCAATATCGGGGCAGCTTTCTCCCCTCTCCCACTTGCTTACCGCCTGAAAGGATACGCCCAGAAAATCGGCAAGCGTTTCCTGAGTAATTGCTCTTTCCCTTCTCAGATTTTTCAGATTTTCTCCTAAATAAATTTTCATAATATCACCTTAACAATTTATTCAGCGGCGCCTGCTGTACCTTAATGTTAATCTGTTTCGGGGTCAAAAGCAATAACTCTTCCCTTGAAAAAACTAAACTGTTAATTGAAATATTCTGTTATTCGTTTATACAGGGGAAACTGAACCTGTTTTGATTGGCTATAAGCTTGACAGCATAAAAAATAATGATATAATTTACCGTAAAGCGGAAAGGAAACAAAATTTATGAAATTTATTCGAGGTATCTTCTCGGTGCAGTATTGAATTTGATAACCGATTGCATCGAGAAGAATAGGTTATCCGTTTGCTGCACTGTATCATATTGAATGATTTAATTTTGAGAAGGAGCAGTTAAAATGAACAAAAATGAATTAATGGAAAATTGGCTTGCAGAGGAAAAAGCAGCGCAAATCCACGGTTGGGATTTTTCGCACATCAACGAAAGATTTGAAGAAGAAAAGGATCTGCCGTGGAATTATGAAAAAATCGTTCGGAGATATTTAACGCCTGAATCTTCTTTGCTTGATATAGACACGGGCGGCGGTGAATTTCTTTTGTCATTAAATCACCCATATAAAAAAACAAGCGCGACGGAGAATTATCCCCCAAATATCAATCTTTGCAAAAACATTCTTTTGCCGCTCGGCATAGATTTCCGAGCGGCAAACGGCAACGGTGTTCTTCCGTTTTGCGACGGGAAATTCGATTTGGTAATCAATCGCCACGGCGCTTATAATCCCGATGAAATCAGCCGGATTTTAAAGGTGGGCGGCATATTTATCACAGAACAGGTCGGAGCAGATAACGACAGGGAACTGATAGAATTACTGCTTACCGACGCGCCCGAAAATCCTTTTCCTTTTAGCGTCTTGATATTGCCGTAAAAAGATTTGAAAAGTCAGGGCTTTCTGTGATTGACGCTCAGGAGGCATTCCGCCCTATTAAGTTCTATGATGTGGGCGCTCTCGTATGGTTCGCTCATATAATAGAATGGGAATTTCCCGGTTTTTCGGTAAAAGCGTGTCTCAATAATCTTTTGCAGGCACAGGAAATTCTGGAAAAAAAGGGAATTATTGGTGGCACAATACACCGATTTTTGCTTGTTATGGCAAAGCAATAACACACCGCTTTACAGAAAAAACGCTCCTGAAAACAGGAGCGTTTTCGTTTTATAATAGAAATTAACGCTTGCTGAACTGAGGCGCGCGACGTGCGGCTTTGAGACCGTACTTCTTTCTTTCCTTCATACGCGGATCGCGTGTGAGAAAACCTGCCTTCTTGAGCGCAGGGCGAAGCGACTCGTCATACTGAAGCAGCGCTCTTGAAATACCGTGACGGATAGCGCCTGCCTGACCTGTTACGCCGCCGCCGTTTACACGGCAGACAATATCAAACTTTTCAGTTGTTTCGGTAAGGTTAAGCGGCTGGCGGACAATAAGCTTAAGCGTATCCAGACCGAAATAATCGTCTATATCTCTGTCATTGATTGTGATTTTTCCTGTTCCTGCATATACACGAACACGAGCTACCGACTCTTTTCTTCTTCCGGTGCCATAGAAATATGGATTTGTTTCATACATAATCTAAAAACCTCCCTTATATTTCCCAAGCTTCGGGCTTCTGAGCCTCGTGCTTGTGTTCTGCGCCTTTATAAATACGGCATCTTGTGAGTTGCTTTCTGCCAAGCGTTGTGCTCGGAATCATTCCCTTAACGGCAAGTTCCATTGCAAAATCGCTTTTCTCTTTCATAAGTGTTCCGTATTTAACTTCCTTGAGGTTACCGATGTAACCGGTGTGATGTTGATAAAGCTTCTTGTTGAGCTTATCGCCTGTAAGTATCGCCTTATCCGTGTTTACAATGATAACAAAGTCGCCGCAATCCATATTGGGCGTGAAAATCGGCTTATGCTTTCCGCGGAGAAGAACCGCCGCTTCTGCGGCAACTCTTCCGAGGGGCTTACCCTCTGCGTCAATAACATACCACTTGCGTTCAACTTCGTCAGCTTTTGGCATAAATGTTGACATTTTGCTTCCCTCCGTAAATAATTAATACATTTTGTAATGTGCCTGATTATAATAGCACAAGAATATTTCGGAGTCAACAGTAAATTTAAAATAATTATGATATGCTCTCTTTTTCTCTGATTTTCTTCTGTTTTTATATAGTTTTCTAATTTTTAATTTACAAAAAATTTACCTGATCAGAACAAAAATTATTAAAATCTATGCTGTTGTAATAATTATTAATATATGGTATACTGATATGAATTAATTTTAAAGCAGGTAGCGTTGATGAAAAAGATTACAATCGGCACAAGCTTTGAAACCAAAGTGACTGTCCATTCCGAAAACACCGCGATTGCCGCAGAAAGCGGAAGTCTGCCCGTATTTGCAACGCCTTTTATGATTGCTTTAATGGAAAAGGCAACCTGCGGCGCGGCAGCTGACTTTCTTGAAAACGGAGAAACCACCGTAGGCACAAAAATCAACATATCACACACGAAGGCGAGCGGCATAGGCTCAGTTATCTCTGCGCGCGCCGAAATCACAAATGTTCAAGGCAGAAAAATAACCTTTTCCGTCTCTGCCGCCGACGAAAAAGGAAGCATTATAGGAAGCGGCACAATTGAAAGATTTGTTGTTTTAACCGATAAATTTATGGAAAGCGTGCAGGCACAATGAAGTACAAGGCTGTTATTTTTGATTTTGACGGAACGCTCTGCGATACCGGTGAGGGAGTAATGAAAAGCGCTCGATATGCCCTTTGTGACTATGGGTATAATGTTCCTGACGACTATTCGCAGCTTTCGTATTTTATAGGGCCGCCGTTGCTTGTTACATTTCAGGAAAAGTTTGGCGCTTCTCCTCAGAGAGCACAGGTGCTTGTGGCGAAATTCCGTGAGAGATATTCGGAGAAAGGCGTTTTTGAAAGCAGCCTTTACGATGGTATACGCCCCTTGCTTGCCCACCTGAAAAACGACCGTGTAAAAATCGGGATTGCCTCTTCCAAACCTCAGAAATACATAGAAATTTTACTTAAGCATTTTGGAATCGAAAAATACTTTGACGCCGTGTGCGGTGTATCCTTTGAAGCCGACTGCGAACCAAAATCGGATATTATTCATCGATGCGCAAAAGAACTTGATGTATCGCCCGAAGAGGTTCTGGTTGCAGGCGACCGCAGATATGATATTGAAGGGGCAAAATTGAATTTTTCCGGCAGCGCAGGCGTTTTATGGGGCTATGGCAGCAAATTTGAATTCATTGAGGCCGGCGCGGATTTTATTGTGGAAAAACCGGAGGACATTGAGTCTGTCGCGCTCGGATTCTTTGAACAGACAGAGGAATCGACAGGCATTTTCAGCGGAAGAATCATAACCGTTCACGAGGATACCGTTTCGCTTACTGACGGCACAACGGCAAAGCGAGAAATCGTTGACCACAACGGCGGAGTGGCGGTAGTTCCTCTTACCGATGACGGCAATGTTCTCACCGTCCGCCAGTTCAGAGCGCCGTACAAAGAGCTTGTGTGCGAAATTCCGGCAGGAAAGCTTGAAAAAGGTGAAAGGCCGCTTGAAGCAGGAAAACGTGAGCTTCTGGAGGAATGCGGAGCAACAGCGGAAAACATCTTTGAACTCGGTAAAATATATCCGACTCCCGGCTACTGCTCGGAAATCATCCATATTTACGGCGCGACGGGTCTTTCTTTCGGAAAGCAGCAGCTTGATGAGGGTGAATTTCTTGACGTCAAGCCGATTCCGCTTGAAAGTGCTTTTGAATTATGTATGAACGGAGTGCTCAGGGACGCCAAAACAATCGTAGGAATTATGAAAATCAGGGAATTGAAAAAAAATGGCAGTATATCTTGACAACAGCGCGACAACAAAACCGTGTTCCGAAGCGTCGGCAGCGATCCTCAATATGCTTGAGGAGAATTACGGCAATCCCTCAAGCCTGCACAAACTCGGAATAAACGCCACCAAAACACTTTTAAAGGCAAGGCAAAGCATAGCTGATTTCATGTGCTGTGAAAGAGACGAAATATTTTTCACGAGTGGCGGCACGGAGGCAAACAACCTTGCTGTTTTCGGCGCGGCGGCGGCAAACAGGCGGCTCGGAAACCGCATTGTCACCACTGCCATTGAGCATGAAAGCGTTTTGAACAGCGTTAATGAGCTTGAAAAGCAAGGATTTGAGGTAATACGCCTTATGCCCGACAGGCAGGGACATATATCTCCCGCAGATGCGGCAGCGGCAATCAACGATAAAACGATTCTTGTTTCAATGATGTATATAAACAACGAGGTAGGCTCTGTTCTTCCTGTTGAAAAAATTAAAGCTCTTGTAAACAGATCAGGCGCGCCTGCGCTGATACACAGCGACTGCGTGCAGGCTTTCGGCAAAGTTGATGTAAAACCGAAAAAGCTCGGAGCGGATCTCATTACAATCTCGGCGCACAAAATACACGGACCTAAAGGCTGCGGTGCGCTTTACATCCGCCGCGGCGCAAGAATTGTTCCGCGCACTTTCGGCGGAGAACAGGAGAAAAAAATCCGTCCGGGAACAGAAGCGTCGCCGCTCATAGCCGGATTCGGGGCCGCGGTTGACGCGCTTCACGATATAAAACAGCAGAGTATGAAAATCAAAGAGCTTAACGCATACGCCGTTGAAAAACTCAGTGGCATAGAAGGAATACGATTCAACAGCGCCCCTGATGCCTCACCCTATATTATAAATCTATACATTCCGACCTTTATGAGAAGTCAAACAATTCTTCAGGAACTTTCGGGCAATAACGAAATCTATGTAAGCAGCGGCTCCGCCTGTGCAAAAGGTAAGCAAAGCCATGTTCTCACAGCAATGAGGCTAAGCGACGAAATAAAGGACAAAAGTATAAGAATAAGCTTTTCAAGATATAACACAAAAGCTGATATTGACGAGTTTTGCGGCGCATTGGCAGAATTAATACAAAAGCATCCGAGGAAAAATAAATGAAAGAAATCATACTTGTAAAAAACGGCGAACTTGTGCTCAAAGGACTCAACAGAAGCACCTTTGAGGATGTGCTCATAAAGAATATGAAGCGTCATCTCACCGGCATCGGGCATTTTATCTTTACAAAGAGTCAGTCCACCATTATGGTTGAACCTGAAAGCGAGGATATTGACCTTGATGATGCTACGGACGCATTGAAAAAGGTTTTCGGGATTGCCGCCCTTTCAAGAGCCGCTGTGTGCGAAAAGGATATGAATGATATTATCCAAACGGCGAAAAGCTATCTTGCGGAACAGCTGTTGCCCGTTAAAACCTTTAAGGTTGAGGCAAAACGCAGCGACAAGAAATTTCCGCTGATTTCACCTGAGATTTGCCGCGAACTCGGCGGCGAGCTTTTAAAAACTTTTCACCATCTGAAGGTTGACGTTCATAATCCCAACATTGTCGTTACGGTTGAAATCAGGGACAAATTCGCTTTCGTAAGAGGCGGAAACATAAAGGGCTCAGGCGGTATGCCCACAGGTACAAGCGGCAGAGCGGCAGTTTTGATAAGCGGAGGGATAGACTCCCCCGTTGCGGCATATATGATGGCAAAGAGAGGGATTGAGCTTGTTGCCGTTCATTTTGCGTCACCGCCGTATACAAGCGAGCTTGCGCTGATGAAAGTTGAAGAGCTTGTAAAAAAGGTTGCGGCATACAGCGGAGCGATTACAACTTACATTGTGCCGTTCACAGAAATTCAAGAAGCGATCAGGGACTTTTGCCCCGAGGATTACTCAACGCTTATTATGCGCCGCATAATGATGAAAATAAGCGAAATCATCGCCGAAAATCAGAACTGCCTTGCACTGATTACAGGAGAAAGCGTTGGACAGGTTGCAAGCCAAACGATTTACGCACTCGGCTGCACCGACAATGCGGTGAATATGCCCGTTTTTCGTCCCTGTATAGGTATGGATAAGGACGAAATTGTCACTGTATCGAGAAAAATAGACACATTTGAAACTTCGGTTCAGCCTTATGAGGACTGCTGCACGGTGTTTACACCAAAACACCCAAAAACAAGACCGAAACCACAGGAGGTTGAAGCCGCGCAGAACCTGATACCACGGCTCGCCGAAATGATTGACACAGCCGTACAAAATTCAAAAAAAGAAATTATAAGGTAGTGTGGTTATTATGAAGGAAAAAAACAATAAGCAGAAAAGAAAAGACGGAGAAAACAAAGAAAAGATAAACCCGAAAAGGTTTTTTCTTAAAATAAAAAAAAGCAAGGCACTCTCCGCATTGTTTATAATCGTTGTCGCCGCAGCAGTTGCTTTATGCTCAGTCGGTATTGTCAATTTCGCGAAAACGGCTTATCTCCGCCCATATATGCACAAATACCCGTCCGTAAGCTTCCCCGAGGGTATAGAGGAACGCTTTTGCGATTATTACGGTCAGCATCCCGAAACCGTAGGCTATATAGAGATTCCCGACGCATCTTATTCCGAGTATATCCTCTCAGAGAACAACCATCTTAATCCTGTTCTGGACAAATCGAATGTCCGCAAGGGTCTTGACTTTAACACGGTTGTCTATCTGACCTCGCCGCAGGCAGATATTGAAAGCTGCTACGCTGCCTCCGGGAATTATCTTAAATCAACTCAAAAAGTAACTTATTCAACACTGTATGAAAGCTATGATTTCAACATTATAGGCACGTTTTACACAAACAGTAATCCGGAGGACGATTTAAACTACTGTTTTCCCTACAATGTTACAAAGGAAATGACGGCTAAAAGCCTTGAAGCCTATACAGACAGGCTTTATCACCGTTTTCTTTACAACACCGATTATGAAATTTCAAGCGATGACAAGCTGATAACAATCTGCGCAAAAACCGATTTTATGCCTGATATGCTGTTTGTCGCAGTTGGTGTTCTTGACGGAGATACGCAGACCACGGCAAATGAAAACAATGCCGTTCATTATCCGCAGGTCTGGTATGATCAAAATAATAAAACCAATATTTACCGCTTTGCAAGCAAATGGTATCCTCAGATAAAAACAACCGATGAAAACGGAGCGGAAAGCGTAAGCCAGCAAAGCAGTGAGGAATTTACAAAATTTTAAAAAACAAAAAGCGCTGAGAGTAAAAACGGAAAAGCACCCCAAAAGTCAGACAATGTGGTATAATGTCTAACGGGGGTGCGTTTCAAAACACTCTCAGCGTTTTTAATTTATTCATCAAGAAGTCCGTTATTACGCAGCATTGCCGTGAATTTATCAACGTCCTCGCCTGCTTTTTCAGGCGTTACATCGTAAACCTCAACAACCTTTTTCACAATCTCATCCTTGGTTGTATCCTCCTTAAGGCAATCCCAGAAAAACGCTCCCGATTCATTAAGGGTTATCATTCCGTTAAACTGTAGCGCCGCCTCACCTACAGGAACAACGATTTCAGATCCGGCAATATTTCTTTTGGCAAATCCCTGCTTTATTTTCATATATTTACTTCCTTTCAAAATTCTGTCTTTATTTATTATACCAGCTTTGCTGTGAAAAATATATACCAAATCAAAAAAATCCCGGGGTTTTATCCCCGAGATTTTTAATTTTTTACCGATACTTATTGCGATTATTCAGTATAATCACATTCAAGCATTGTGCCGTAAATAAGATTTGTCGAACCGTCTCCGTTTTCAAAAATCAGATAAGGACAAACACACGCGCTGCTTTCCATAGAGCTTACGCCGTATGTCAGAGCAAATTGTCCCTCCGAAGCGGTATTGCTGTTTTTCAAGGTTTTAACAATACCGTCGTCAGTACCCCGCGTTGTTCCGACATTAGTGAGCTTGAGATCATCCTCTGTCATTCCCTTGCCGTATACAAAGCCGGATTCAATAAGTGTGTAGCCATCGGGAACAAAGCGTGTTGCAAGGAATTTAACACGATAGGAACCTTCGGTTTCGGTCATATTTACCGAAGCCACGATAGGCACAGCTTCTTCGGCAGATGTCTGATAGGTTATTGTTACGTCTGAACCGCATATAAAGGAATACGTCTCGCTGTAAGCGGCAACCGTTCCGTTTACAGACCATGCCGCAGCCGTACCGTCGACAGGAGCAACAG
>CANPXD010000071.1 GCA_947585615.1 uncultured Clostridia bacterium | reverse complement strand
GCGCAGATACCACCGATGTATCTCCGTGATATTTCTTTGGAGATATAGTGAATTTTTTGTTTGGCATCGTAATCACCTCAATGATAGCCATTATTTAAAATTCTAATGATATGTTTACAAAAATAATGTACTACAAATGTGTACTATTGTCAAGAGAATTTTGAAAAAAATTTTGAAATAACTCTAAAAAAGCCGAAAGGCATAATGCCCTTCGGCTGTCTGTTATAATGATTGATGGCGTTGCTTATGTGAGAGTATTTCAGAAATTTTGTTTTCCCCTATCGCCACCCTAATTTTTTGCAGCTTTTTGCTGCCCTCCCGCAGCTCGACGTTCTCTTTCAGCAGCTTTTTGTTATGCTCACTGACCCTCACATAACTGTTCTCTTTTCTGTCGTATTTCGCCTTTAAATTGCGATTTTCGGCTTGCAAATCCAATACGCTATGATACAATGACTTGACGAGCCTGACCGCCTTTTCAAGCACGGGTTTTGCCTTTTTCTCACGATATGTTTTTGCGGATTCCAGTGCGCCTGCTTCGGGCAAAATCTTATCCACATCATCGGGAAAATCTGCCGCGAGTTTCTCTGCATTTTTAAGTTTGGAAACGGTCTGATTTAGCTGCTTTTCGACAGCTTTCAAGTCCATTTTTGCGGATTCAATTTCGGCGTTAAGCTGTTCAATCTCTCCTGCACGCTGCTTTTTCTCAAAGTCCAAAACCGACAGGTGCTTTTCGTGCGTTCCCTTTTACTCCCTCTCAATTCCGTGGTTGAGCATTACCTCGGCAAGTGCTTCTTTTTCAGCCTGCACCCAATGATTCCACTCGGTCATACCTCGGGTGCCGCCCTTAAAGCCGAGGGCAGCGAGAGCCTGTTTGAGCGATACGCGGGTATCCAGTCCCCGCTTGCTCCCGGTCGTGAACGGCACAAAATCAATGTGCAAATGCGGTGTAGCCTCGTCCATGTGCGGGTGAGCGGAGAAAACACAGAGCGTGGGATTCCGCTTTTGAAAGCCTTGATAATACTCGTCCAAAACCTGCTTGGCAAGCTCACCGTTCTCGGTGATCGCGCCCATATTGTCTTTATCGCCGATTTGCAGGATTAGCTCATGAAAAGGTTTCTCCTACTTGCCCGAGCGGATCTTCTCGTAATAATTCTCAATCCGACGGCATTCTGTGCAATCCCGACAATATTACAGCCCACATTTTGGCTATTGTGACAATTTTTTATTTTTGTCTGTTTTCTCCCCGTTTTCGCTTGACATTTATTACGGTTAGTGATATATTTATTACAGTAAACGTAATATGGAGGCGAGAAATTGCGCGATAATATAAAAGGCGGGGCGCTGACGGAAGTGACATTCTTTATTTTGCTGTCGCTTTATCAGCCAAAACACGGATATGCGATTATGCAGTTTATCGAAGAAAAAACAAACGGGCGCTTGACGTTGGGCGCGGGGACGCTCTATGGTGCTCTTACGTCTCTCGAAGAAAAGGGATGGATCACACCGCATGGCAACACGGGCGGTCGAAAAAAAGAGCACATTATCACAAGCGCCGGGAAAGACGTCTGCAAAAAAGAAATATTGAGATTAAAAGAGCTGGTCGGGGTCGCGGAAAAAATTATGGAGGAATGATCATGCGTAAAAAATATTACCGTTTCTTTTGGGGATTTTTGGATAAACAGAAAAATTGGCTGAATGAAATGTCGGATAAGGGTTTTCGTTTGGTGAATACGGGCAGGGCGTGGTATGAATTTGAAGATTGCGAGCCGAAAAAATATCGCTACGCCGTGGAATTTGTCGGGGAAAAATCCAAGCAAAACGCTAAAGAATACGCCTCTTTTTTGGAGGATTGCGGATATCGGGTACTGTTCAAAAATCTTAATCTTGATTATTCCGTGGCAAAGGCCGTTTTTCGCCCGTGGGCTGACAAGGGCGGCAGAATTGCGACGACAGCCGGCTCATATAACAAAGAACTTCTCATAGTCGAAAAGGAAAATGACGGAAAAGATTTTGAACTTCATACGGATGAAAACGATATTAAAGAATACAAAAAGACGGTCCGCAAGCCGTGGATTTTTTCGGGTATAACTATATCTTTTGTATTAATTTTTGCTGTGGTGAGCTTGATTTTTTCGGGCGGATTGGGATTTGAGCCTAAGAGCGCGACAAGGATCGGGTATATCGGAAATAACGGTTTGAGCAGTTGGTCTGGAAAATATACTTTGCTTGACGGGACGATGAAGAAAACTATTCGCCCAAAAAATGACATTCTCAACATAGCTGTAGAAACGGAATCCGGACAAATTTCTATTGAGATACGCGATGCTGACGGAAATGTGATTTTTGATGAATCGGACATGGAAACCGGGTCGTACAGCGTAAGCGCGCCGGGAAAAGTCAGCGTCAAAATCGAAGCGGATAAGCATAAGGGAAGGTTCGAGGTGAGGTGAAATTTAGCGGCAAACGGAAGGCTTGACATTTCCGAACCGCCGAAGGTTAAGAAAAAGCGGGATAAGAAGATTAGGAATAAGGAACAAAAAAGTCCCTTAGTCGGTTAAACCGATTAAGGGACTTTAATATAGTCGCAAGCCACAGGCTGTTATTCCCACTCGTCACAAACAAAACAATTCTGCTTAGAGAAAATGCGTTGTCGTATTCATTTTCCTTTTGATAATTCTTATTCGCTGTATTATTCTGCCTATATCGGCGTTTGTTATCATTTTGTTATCACGGGTGATAACGGGAATGATTGCAAAAGCGGAATGATTTCCGATGTTTTTATTATATCACACTTTATCTCATTTGTCACTACCCATTTTTGATTTTCTGCTTTAAAGCAATAATTTGTTATGCAGCCGAAAGATTTTGTCAGAGATGGTTCCCATTATTCTTTACTGCCCGCTTATAACGACTTTTCAATTTTATACGTTGGTGTATTTTCTCTATAATCAAAGGCGATTCCCATATCTATGTGAGGATATGATACGAAATCTTCCCAATTTGTAACATAAATATACCCGTTGCTGATATTATCTTTAAGTATTGGGAACAAATTATCCTTGTTATAATAGCTGTACGACCCTTGCTTGTTGGGAAGTACTACGGCAAGTATTGCGTTGTTATGACTTGTTCTGTCGTTGCGTGTTGTTTCTCTTAGGGAATACGATATTTCCCACGGGATCCATTGAGACCTTTGATGTCTGTTAGGCTCTTTCATATTTGGAGAAATCAAAACTATAGTAATAGAGCTGTCGTAAATTTTATCTTTAAGATGATTCCATATTGCATATTCAGGTCAAGAGGAAATATCCTCATCGCTGTTTTCGCCTTTATAAATGTCGCTGTCGGATAAAACTTTATCCTTAATATAATCAACATAATCGCAAGGCCATGTAGGCTGCACGACGCCCGGCAATTCTTTTACATCATTATCTTTATATTTATATGAAACAAATACCTTTCTTCCCATCAGATTACCCCCGTAAGTTTAAATATAAATACTACTGCTAAAATTATAATAAGCACCGGATAAAACAGCCATATGCTCGGAGATTTAACACAGTCGCATACTCTTGATTTGGCAGCTTTATCATCTTTGGAAAGCTCCAACGAAAAGTCAATTTCATGCTCTCCTTTTCTAACCTGATTATATAAATACCGATATTTCTTTTCCAATTTAAGATAATAAATATCTAAGGCGGCAAATAACAACAGCGGTATAAACGACAGCCCCAGCACCCAAACATTTACTTCGCAATATGACAATGCGGAAATACCCGCAACGATTGTTGCAGCAAATCCTTTGAATATTGCCGAAATGGTAGACATTCTGCATATCGGTTCCTGTATGATTTGCAGATATGCAACTTTACTTTCTTCTTCCATGAATATCACTCCTGACTTTGCTTTTTCAATATTTTCTAACATATGTTTCTGGACTTTTTGAAGTTTGCCTTATCGTCCTCATATAGCCTTAATTTGTTATTATTTTCCGCGTTCTTTTAGCTCATGAACAATTATCTTAAGCGGCTTGTTTTTAATCTTCCCGCTTTGAACATTCCGAAGCTCCGCGTACAAACGGTTTGCCCAAAGCTCGGCTAATCGCTGTATCTTCGTATCGGAATATCCAAGCACTTTCCGCGCATAATCCATATTCGCCATTTTGTTTTTAAAGTCAACGCGTTTAAGAATATACCCCCGCAGAGCGTCAATGTTTTCGTAATTTTGGTCGAGCCATAAAATATCGTCGATAATTTCCTGCCTGCGAAAATCGGTCCAAAGATTTATTATATCAGCGGTCTTGTCAAAGGCGTCTAAAAAATCACTTGGTTTTATCATAAGTTACTCCTTTTATTGTTTTACCCCTCAACTTCTCCGTCACTCCCCCCAAAATCTCCTCCATGATCTCCTCGTGCCATTTAACATCGGCTATCTGCGGTATCTTGGCAAACGACGCTTTCACGGCGCTGACTATGTTTTTATAGTACAGGTTCTGATTGAGGAATTTGAGCAGCTCTTCGTTTGTAAACGGCATGATGACAACGCCGTCTACCTTTTTATGGGTATCCGTTGATTCCAGCGAAACGGCAGCCACCGCCCGCCAAATATTTATGGTGTTATAATCAAGCTCGTCCGCGATAAAGAACGTGATCGTTTCTTTAGGCTCGTTAAGCGCTTTAAGGTTCAGCGAATGTCTTAGGACAGGCTCCCATTCTCCTCGCTTCTGCGCCTGTTTGTTCATAAGCGTGACCTCAAGCATTATGACAATATCGCTGTAATTGATTATAATATCTCCCTCGCCGCCGCCTGCATGGAAAATAGGTTCAAAGTCGGCGTTCATCGTGAGATTCAGGCTGCCGTACAAGTCAAATTCCCGATTTGAGATGTAGTACCACGCTATGCCGACGAGATACTCATAGATCGTCGGGACAGTGGCGGCGTCGTTGACAGCCTCTTTGATGTTCTTGTCAGCGCTTCTGTTATTTTCTCTTTCGGATACAAGCGCAAGCAGCTCTGCTACGCGCTCTTTGGGATATTTAGAGGTGATATGCTCGATAAACGCCGCGCTTTTTTGATCGCTTAAAAGACGTTTTACATCATCGGCTCCCGAAACGTGCAGCACCTCTTGGATTCTTGTGATTATCGACTGCACTTTTTCGCTGTCAAAGTTAAATATCTCTGCAAGCGAAGTGTTCCGACCGAAATAGCACTGCTCCGAACCCTCGTACTCTTCAAACTCGTCCTCGGTCATCTCGCCGAAGATATATCCTCTCAGCTCGTCCGAATCAAAAACCTCGGCAAGTATATCTTTAAACGAAAGCTCCGGCAGGCTTTTGAATTTAAACAGACCTGTCGCACTAAGAAGCCGCACTGTCGTATCGGAATACTCCCTTATACCGTCAACCCTTTTGGAAGTGTTATAAGCATTGTAAAATGCCCCGATAAAATCGCCGTCGCTTATCAGCGGGTGATCCTTATTCAGCTCGGTGAATTTTTCAAGGCTGAATCTGCTTCCGCGGTTTCCAGCCTTAAATATGCTTCTTCCGTATCCGAAAGCCTTGTTTAACATATTTGACGTATCTGCGTCAAGAAGAGATATAAGCTCGGAATAATTTGCTTCTGTCCTGTCGCTTCTGAATTTTTTAAGAGCCTTATAAAAGCCGTAATAAAGTCTTGAAGTCCTCTCGCTGCTTTTGGAGCTTTTGAATATATTCTTAAACACGTTATAGTTGATGTCCTCTGCTCCGACCAACTCGGCAGGCAGCTCGCTTTTTATATCGCTGCACACTTTTTCAAGCTCTGCAAGGCTGATGGAATTGTTTTGTACCGCTTCCTTGACCTCGCCGCAGCAATAAGGATCAAGTCCTTGGACGATGACTTCAAACGTATGCTCATCTATCGGCTCATCTCCAATGAGAAGAACAAGCGACATGATGAACGGCGAATAAAAGCTTCTCTTGCCGTCGTGAGGAGCGGAAAACACTCTTAACTTGGAAAGCTGTCTGAAAAGCAGGATATTCACATCGTCAAGCGGTAAAATGTCCTCGATAGGGTCGCGCCTGACGCTGCCTTTCAAAAACGAATAACCCGCTTCGCTGATTATCCTCTTTGAATCCGTAAGTCCAAGCTTCACAAGGTTGCTGGTATAGTGGCGCGCTCTTTTCTCGATAGCTTCGTCCAAATCCCTTGCGATTTCCGGCAGATGACCGTCTATCCACTCGCTGTCCCTGTCGAGAAAGGTCTGATAATCGTCTCCCAAGGAAGCGATAAATTCGTCGTATTTAGGGTGCTTTGTAAATACATCGCTCGATTTCTCAATCGCTCTGCCGTAAAAAAGAAATTGCGAAAGGCTCTGAGGATACCTGCTCCAGCTCTCCGTCGGATATTTTTCCTTAAGCTCCTCAAGAATCTCAAGATACACCTTTAAAGCGTTCAGAACGTCTTTTCTTCTGCCGTTGGTGTCCATCAAGTTAAAGATCTGTCCCTGTTCAATAATCATTTTATATCCCCCTTCAGTAATTTACTATCAGCACTTCCTCCGCGGGCGAGGACTTGTCCTTGGTCTGATAATTAGAGTTTGAATAGCTGTAATCAAGGCTCAGCGCCTTATATCTGCCGCCGTTTCGTTCGAGCCAGTCTATAAGCAGCCTGTTTTCCTTGCCCTTGCTCCTTAAAACATTTGACAACGCAAACCTTATCCCGTTTGCATACAGATTGTCCAAAAACGCCAGCAAGTCCTTTTCCGACTGCTCGTTCCAGCCGCCCTGCTCGTTATATGTAGCGCAGGTGATAAGATACGGCGGGTCAACATATACAAGGTCGTTTCCGTCGAGCCCCGAGATGTCGAAATCTCTGAAATCCTTGCAGGTAAAAACGCAGTTCTGCGACTGTATCACGTCAATAAACGCGGACAGCTTTTCAGCCATCTTCTTATTGAAATCCCTTTTTCCGACCGGAAGATTAAACTCTCCCTTGCTGTTAAAGCGAATCTGGTTATTAAAAGCATAGACTATTATAACATACAGCATAATGTAGTAATAATAGTCCTCGGTAATCTTTGTATTAAAATCCTGCCGCAGCTTAAGATAATGCTCGCGGTTATAATCTCCGAGCCCCTTTCCGCTTTCGCAGCCGTAGTAATCATAGCCGTTTTTGCTGACGTCGGAGAGCTGATATTTGTCGATGATTTCATGTATCCACTCAAATGTGGACTGCTTGTCGAGATTTTTGAATGTGTTGTAAAGATACAGCAAATGCTCGTCGATGTCGTTATATATGACCTTGTTCGCATTAACATTTATCCCGACGTTGCAGCCGCCGCAGAACAGGTCCACGAAAACGTCTATGCTGTCGGGAAAATGCGGCAGTATCTGCGGGAGAAGCTTATACTTCCCGCCCGTATAATTAAGCGGCGACTGTATCATACTTTATCCTCACCAAAACAGGTACACAAAAACAGGCGCTCGGCGTTATCCGAAATATTAGATTTGCCGGTTGAAAACGCCTTGTAACTCTCGGAGAACACCTTTACGCTGCCCTTTGAGCTTAAAATCCGCATGATGTCGCCGTCCGATATTTTTGCATTCGACCTGCCGTTTCCTTTCTCCGCCATATTGTTATAGGACAAAAGTATATACTTTGCCCTGATGTTTTTTATAAGGTCCTCAAACGCCGCAGGCGCGCTTTTGGTGCAGTATCTGCTCTTGACGCTATCCCTTTTCATCTTCTTCGCCACTCCGTACACCTCCGGCTTTTCCCACCTTGCGACGTTTTCAAGCAGGTGATACGCGTCGCAATACTGCCGCGAATTATACGGCGGGTCAATATACACAAGGTCGGCATAAACCGTCTTTACAAGCTCGTTCGCGTCGGTATTATAACATTCGTTCTTCGGGTTGTTGTCACTCTCCGCAAGCGGAACATAAAGCTCCAGCGACATATCAAACTCCGCGCCCTTGCGGTATGCGTCGTAATGCCCGCAGGTCTTTGCGATTTTGTCCATCGCATACAAAAGAGAGGTGATGAGGATCGCCCGCTCCCTTTCGTTTATATCCCCCGCACGAAAATTCTTTTCAATATCCTCCCTGATATAGCCGATCTTAGCGCAGTCGTCCCGGCTGAAATATGTATCCGCAAAATTCTCAGTCATATAATTGTCCGAAATATCCGAAACGCAGTTATACTCCGTGACGTAATCGACAATGACCTCGGGTCTGTATTTCTGCGGGCTGAACCATGCGTAATTGCAAATATAATTGCTGTAGAGCAGGTCGTTTGTGATGATCACCCTGTCTCTGAAAGCCGACGAGACCGCGCCGGTGCCGGCAAAAATATCCGCAACGCTTTCAACACCCTTGCACTCGTCGGCGACCACTCTCTTGATAAACGGCAGGAGCTTATATTTGTTGCCGAGGTATCGGCGGTTGTTTATTAAAGAAGTTTTATAAGTTTTTTCTGCAATCAGCATTTGCTTCACTCCAAATCGGCAAGCGAAAATAATCGGAAATTTCAGCCGCAAAAAATTACAATAATCCTTTATATACTATATCACAATCCGACGTAAAAGTCAACATATCGCGGCATACAAAAAGGCGGCGGGAATCCCCGCCGCCGCTCAACGTATAAGCTCGCTTTTTCCCGCCCGAAGTATCTCCGCGACCCTGTCTTCCCCTATCGCCGTCCTAATTTTTTGCAGCTTTTTGCTCTCCTCCTTCAACTCCACATTCTCCTTCAGCAGCTTTCTGTTATGTTCCGTCACCCGCGCATAACTGTTCTCTTTTCTGCCGATGAACGCGGGGTTTTGTCCAAGAGAGCATCCAGTGAATGCTCGATTGGCAACAAAACCAGCTTTCATTGTACCCACTGATTCCACTCAGTCATGCCCCTTGTGCCGCCCTTGAAACCGAGAGCCGCCAAAGCCTGTTTGAGCGATACTCGCGTATCCAATCCCCGCTTGCTCCCGGTGGTAAATGGCACAAAATCAATGTGCAGGTGCGGGGTAGCCTCGTCCATGTGCAAGTGAGCGGAGAAAACTCGGAGCGTGGGATTCCGCTCTTGGAAATGCTGAAAATACTCGTCAAGTATGACCTTTGCAAGCTCCCCGTTTTCGGTAGTTGCGCCCATATTATCCTTGTCGCCGATTTGCAGGATTAGCTCGTGAAACGGCTTTTCCTGCTTACCTGACCTGATTTTCTCATAATAATCCTCAATCCGTCGGTCGTCGCGGGTCTGTTTGGCGTTGTACCGCTCCAAAGCGCCGTCAAACAATTCGTGATAAACGTCTTTAATATTTTCGCTGCAATAATTAATATTTCGGTCGGTGCGCTCACTGTCGACATTCGCGGCCTTGAATTTGCGGCTGTTATGGTTCACAGATCCCTTGCCCACCATCGCGCTGATAGTTCTCTTCATAGTCCTCCTTATAAATAAAAGTAGCTTTGCCTTTGTTACTTTCGCGAAAGTAACGCAAAAGCACTTTTGTCAGTTCCCAACAAAAGCGCCCTTGCGCTCTCCGAGAGGCAGCCGTTCCCTCTGCACTCCCCCCACCGTGACGGTGCGTGTC
>CANPXD010000070.1 GCA_947585615.1 uncultured Clostridia bacterium | reverse complement strand
GCAGTTCAGAGAGATGGAGGTGTTCACTCAGTTTTCCTCTGATCTCGATGAGGAGACAAAGGCTGGTCTTCTATACGGCAGGGGGCTGATGGAACTTTTGAAGCAGCCTCTCGGAAAGCCGTTGTCGCTTGCTCAGCAGGTTATAACGCTTGTCGGCGCAACGGGCAAAAAATTTGTTTCCGTTCCCGTAAATAAGCTCAAGGCATTTCAGGGCAGGCTTCTTGATTATTTTGAAGCCGCGCATATGGATATTATGGATAAAATCAACGAAACAAAAAATCTTGACGACAGCCTCAGAGATGATATTCTAAAGGCTATTGATGAATTCAAAGACTGAGGTAAAGAATTCTATGGCTAACGCAAGAGAAATACTGGACAGAATGAAGTCCATAAAGGACACTATGAAAATCACAAGCGCAATGTACATGGTGTCCTCATCAAAGCTTCAGCGAGCGCGCAGGGATTTGGAAAACACACAGCCGTATTTTTATCTTATACAGGACAGTCTGGCAAAGATTCTCAACATTTCGCCTGACGCAGGAAACAGATTCTTTGACCGCCGAGAATATAAAAAAGGCAGGCAAAGAAGACTGGGCTATCTTGTTATAACGGCGGACAAAGGATTGGCGGGCGCATATAACCACAATGTGATAAAGGCGGCGGAAGAACTGGCACGCAACGAAGAGGACGATATGCTTTTCGTTGTTGGGCAGGTGGGCAGACATTATTTTGAAAAACGCAATATTCCGATTGATATAAACTTTAATTACACTGCCCAGAATCCCAATATGAACCGCGCAAGGCACATTGCCGAAAAACTTGTGGAGCTTTTTATTGACGGCGAACTTGATGAAGTTTATGTAATCTATACCGAAATGATTAACTCGATGACGATCGAGCCGGTTATAAAAAAAATACTTCCTCTTAAAGAGGAACATATAGAAATCAGAGACAAAAACAATTATTATGAACACGCGCAGTTTCTGCCGGATGCGCAGACGGTTTTTGACGAAATTGTGCCGGGCTATGTCACAGGCTTTATTTACGGCGCACTGATTGAATCGTACTGCTGCGAGCATAATGCGCGAATGACAGCTATGCGGACTGCAACGGACGCCGCGTCCGATATGCTCAAAGAACTAAGTATGCAGTACAACAGGGCAAGGCAGGCTGCCATAACGCAGGAGATAACAGAAGTTGTTGCAGGTTCAAAGGCTCAGAAAAAAGGTACAGACTTTTAATTGACTTACCGGGCGTTTTGCCCATTAGACTTGTACGGGAGGAATTCCTATAATGAATACAGGTAAAATCGTTCAAATAATGGGACCTGTTGTTGACGTTGAATTTACCGACAGACTTCCTGCAATTAAGGATGCACTGGAGGTGACTGTAGACGGCAAAAGGCTTGTTATGGAGGTTTCTCAGCATATAGGCTCAAACACGGTAAGGTGTATAATGCTTGCGGCTTCAGAGGGACTTTACAGGGAAATGGAGGTTACCGCAACAGGCGGTGCGATTTCAGTTCCCGTAGGCAGAAAATGTCTCGGCAGGCTCTTTAACGTTATCGGTGAAACAACCGATTCGCTTGAAGAACTTACCGATACGGAGCATTGGGAAATCCACCGAAAAGCCCCCGGCTTTGAGGAACAATCGTCAAAGGTAGAGATACTTGAAACCGGAATCAAGGTCATAGATCTCCTTACGCCGTATGTAAAAGGCGGAAAAATAGGTCTGTTTGGCGGTGCAGGCGTAGGGAAAACCGTATTGATTCAGGAGCTTATCACAAATGTTGCAAATGTCCATGGCGGATACTCGATATTTACAGGCGTAGGTGAGCGCTCAAGAGAGGGAAATGATCTCTGGAATGAAATGAAAGAATCGGGTGTTATAAGTAAAACGGCACTTGTTTTCGGTCAAATGAATGAGCCGCCCGGAGCACGTATGCGCGTTGCGGAGACAGGACTTACAATGGCTGAATATTTCCGCGACGTTGAGCATCAGGATGTTTTGTTATTTATTGATAATATTTTCCGTTTTGTTCAGGCAGGCTCGGAGGTTTCCGCGCTTCTCGGAAGAATACCCTCAGCTGTCGGCTACCAGCCGACACTCGCAAACGAGATGGGTGAGCTTCAGGAGAGGATAGCTTCAACGAAAAACGGCTCTATAACGTCTGTGCAGGCAGTTTATGTTCCTGCCGACGACCTTACCGACCCTGCTCCTGCAACAACATTTGCGCATCTTGACGCTACAACCGTTCTGTCAAGAAAAATTGCCGAAAAGGGCATATATCCGGCCGTTGATCCGCTGGAATCAAACAGCAGAATGCTTGAAGCGGACACTGTCGGTGAGGAACATTACAGCGTCGCGAGAAAGGTTCAGGAATATCTGCAGAAATACAAGGAACTTCAGGATATTATCGCGATTCTCGGTATGGAGGAGCTTTCGGAGGAGGATAAAACGACTGTTTTCCGTGCAAGAAAGATTGAAAAATTCCTTTCTCAGCCTTTCCATGTTGCCGAGATGTTCACGGGTCTCAAAGGCGTTTACGTTCCTGTCAGCGAAACAATAAGGGGCTTTAAAGCGATTACCGACGGTGAGCTTGACAGTGTTCCCGAATCGGCGTTTTTTAATGCAGGAACAATAGATGATGTGCTTAAAAAAGCTGAAAATATAAAGTAATCTGAGGCGTCGTATTATGGAAACCTTTAAGTTAAAAATAGTGGCGTCAAGCAGGGTGTTTTTTGACGGCGAATGTCAATGCCTTGTGATACCGTATATAGACGGCGGAGAAATGGCGTTCCTTCCTCATCATGAAAATTGTGTTGTGCCCATTGAAACGGGTGAAATGAGAATAAAGAAGGAAGATGGAACGGAAACGGACGCCTTTGTCGGCGACGGTTTTATTGAATTTCTTGATAACGAGGCTGTGCTTGTCTGTGCTTCTGCGGAGACGCCTGAAGAAATAGACGAAAGGCGCGCCGCGGAGGCAAAGTTACGTGCGGAGGAAAGGCTGCGCCAGAAACAGAGCCAGCTTGAATACAGCATTTCTAAAGCGAATCTTTCAAGAGCAATGGAAAGATTGAAGATAAAGAACAGGCACGGTATTAAAAATTAACCCGAAACGGAGGATCATTTTGTCTGTTAAGCTGATTGCAATGGATTTGGACGGTACTCTTATGGCACCCGACCATACAACAGTTACCGAAAAAACAAAAGCTGCACTTGAAAGAGCGCACCGCAGAGGAATAAAAACCGTTATCGCCACAGGGCGTACTCTCGCCGCAACGGATACGGTCACGGTGCAGCTTCCTTTTATAGACTATGTAATTTATTCAAACGGAGCGGCGGTCTATGACAGAAGTAAAGGAGAGAATATTTACAGCAATGCGATGCCTGCCGAAACGGTTTCAAAAATCACGGATATTCTTGAGGAATATCCTGTTTTTTACGAGATTTATTCGGGAGGCTTTCAGCATACTCAACAGAGCAAGTCGGAGTATTTTAATAATAACGGACTGCCGCAGGCATTTATTGACGAATATATCAAAAGTATGATAGACCATCCCAGCATAGCCGAATTTGCGGGAAGCAATCAAGTGGAAAAGGTTAATCTTTATTATTTCTCCGGTGAATATTACAATGAAATCAAGGATAGACTTTCACAAATAGAGAACATTGCGCTGACATCTCCCGTGTACGGTGATATAGAGATGACGGACATCGGAACAAATAAAGGCTCTGCGCTTGAAGGAATGAGCAAAACGCTCGGAATTTCCGCAGATGAAGTTATGGCTTTCGGCGATTCGGATAACGATATTGAAATGCTTAAATATGCCGCGTACAGTGTTGCGATGGAAAATGCGTCGGACGATTGTAAAAATGCGGCGGCTTTCAAAACGCTTTCAAACGGAGAGGACGGAATTGCCCTTGCGCTTGAACGATTTATATTCACGGAGGGCAAGGAAAAAGTTCTTGTTTCTGCGTGCCTCCTTGGAGAAAACTGTAAATACAACGGCTCAAACAATTATTGCCCTGATGCACTGAGACTTTATGAAAAATTTATAGCGATTCCGGTATGCCCTGAGTTTTTCGGAGGACTTCCCATTCCAAGAGAGCCTAATGAAATAATCAAGGGAAGAGCAATATCAAAAAGCGGACGCGACCATACGTCGGAATATGAATCGGGAGCCGAAAAAACGCTTTATATTGCGAGGGAAAATAATTGCTTTTTCGCCGTTTTAAAAGAACGCAGTCCGTCATGCGGCTTCAAAACGATATATGACGGAACTTTTTCAGGCAATTTGACCGGCGGAAACGGAATTACGGCGGATTTGCTCTATAAAAACGGAATAACCGTTTACGGTGAAAGCGAAATACCGATATTACTTGACGAAACCGACCGTTGAATATATAATTGAATGGAAGATTTGGTGTTGCCGAGGTGTATTTATGAAATTCAGAAAGATTTTTGCCGTTATGGCGGCGCTTGTTTTTATTGTGCTTGCAGGCTGCTCTGCCAATGAAAGTGCAGACGAAACAACCACAACAACAACTCCTACGCAGATTACGACTGATAATGCGGTTATCAAGGATGCAGACGCAGTCAATCTCATAAAAAGCTACAGCATGGAGGAGCTTGGTCTTGAAGGCTCATATGACGATTACCATTTTATGGTGGGATCTGACGGCGTAAAGGTTGAAAATAATTATTATATTAAAGTTATTGCCGGAAAAATTACAGAAAACGAAAGCGACAACACTTATAAAATAGACGAAATAGGTCAGTATTTTATCAGGTATGATGCTTCCGAAATTCTTGTATATGACAAGGAAAACGACGAATATACAAAAATGAAAGAAGTTCACAAGTTGCCTGAGAAGGAATCGGGAGATTCTTCTGAGTCTGCACAGTGATATAAGTATACCGTCTGCCATCGGCAGACGGTTATTCTCATATGGTAAAGAATAATTTACCTTTCCTATTAATAATAGTATATAAGCACAGTTGTGTTGAAAAAAATGTCCTTTTATGTTAAAATCAATAAAAAGGAGTTTGATGATATGAGGAGAAGCTCATTTAGATCGGGAATTCACCCATATGAAGGCAAGGAATTTTCAAAGGATATGAAAATTACCGAGCTTGAAGCAGATAAAATTATGACGTTCCCTGTAAGTCAGCATATCGGTGCGCCTGCCGGACCAATTGTCAAGGCCGGGGACAGAGTCCTTAAAGGAATGAAAATCGCGGAGGCTTCATCCTTTATTTCAAGTCCCGTTTTCAGCTCGGTTTCGGGGACTGTAAAAGCGGTTGAGGAATGTCATATGATAAGCGGCACGCCGTCGCTTGCAATTGTTGTTGAAAATGATTTTAAAGACGAATGTGCCGAGGGCTTCGGAGAGTCAAGAGACTCGAATTCTCTGAGCACTGAGGAAATAATAAAAATAATTTCCGAAAGCGGCATAGTGGGTCTTGGCGGCGCGGGTTTTCCTACGGGTGTAAAGCTGTCGCCGAAAAATAAAGACAGTATTGACTACATAATTATTAACGGAGCGGAATGCGAGCCGTATCTCACTTCGGATTACAGACTTTTGAAAGAGCAAACGGGAAATATCCTGATGGGCGTTTCGATCATTCTCCGTCTGTTTGAAAACGCGAAAGCGGTTATCGCTGTTGAGGATAATAAGTCCGATGTGATTGAAGAACTTAAAAAGCAGTGCGCTCCGCTTGAAAAAATAAGCGTTATGAGCCTTAAAACACGCTATCCGCAGGGCGGAGAAAGACGCCTTATCGCGTCGGTTACGGGACGAGAAATCAATTCACATATGCTTCCTGCCGATGCGGGCGTGGTTGTTGTTAATACCGCTACGGTCTTTGCAATATACAATGCGGTATGCAACAGTATACCGCTTATACGAAAAATTTTGACAATAACGGGCGACGGTGTAAATTCCCCCTGTAACGTTGATGTTCCTCTCGGCGTCTCGTTTGCCTATGTTATGGAAAAATGCGGCGGACTCAAGGAAAACACCGTAAAGCTGATTTCGGGAGGACCGATGATGGGTATGGCAATGCCCGGACTTGATTTTCCGGTTATTAAAACATCGTCTTCGGTTCTTGCAATCACTTCAGATGATGTTGCAAAGATGCAAACGACGGCTTGCATACATTGCGGCAGATGTGTTGATGCGTGTCCGGAAAGGCTTGTTCCGCAGCTTATGGCGGCGGCAGCCCTTGCAGACGATGTTGAAAGATTTGAAACCTTAAACGGTATGGAGTGCATAGAGTGCGGCTGCTGCACGTATGTGTGTCCTGCAAAAAGGCCCCTTACGCAGACCTTCAAGCTTGCAAAGCTCGCGGTAAGGGCAAGCAAAACCGCCAAATAAATAGAAAATATTTGTGATTTTAACTCAGGTTTATTCAAGGAGAAGGAAAATGTATAACGTTTCTGTTTCACCTCATATAAGGGACAAAAGCTCAACGACCAAGATAATGCTTGACGTTTGTATTGCTCTTGTTCCCGCGCTTGTTTTCGCTGTATGGCACTTCGGCATAAACACACTGGTAATAATCGTTTCGTCTGTTCTGAGCTGTGTTGTTTCCGAAGCGGCGTTTGATTTGATTACAAAAAAGCCGATTATGATTTTTGATTTCAGTGCAGTTGTCACGGGAATTTTACTGGCGCTCAATATGCCGCCGTCAGTTGCGTGGTGGATTCCCGCAATCGGCGGAGTGTTTGCTATAATCATTGTTAAAATGCTTTTCGGCGGAATAGGGCAGAATATTATGAATCCCGCTCTCGGCGCAAGATGTTTTCTTGTTATTTCATTCGCTTCGAGAATGACTGATTTTTCCGTTGACGGAGTATCGTCGGCAACGCCCCTTGCAAGTCTTAAGGCAGGAGAGAGCATTAATCTGCTCGACGCATTTCTCGGTCTGCACAGCGGCTGCATAGGCGAGGTTTCATGTGCCGCCATTCTGATAGGCGCGGCGTATCTTATTATCAAAAAGGTAATCTCTATCAGAATTCCTGCTGCATATATTTTATCAACAATGCTGTTTGTGTTCGTTTTCTCCTGTATTAAAAGCGGTGTTCCGAGCCTTGAGTTTATGCTTGGCCAGCTTTTAACAGGAGGTCTGATGCTGGGAGCATTCTTTATGGCGACAGACTATACAACAAGCCCGATAACAAAAGGCGGTCAGATTATTTTCGGTATACTTATCGGTTTCCTGACAGCGGCTTTCCGTATTCTCGGTTCAAGTGCAGAAGGCGTTTCGTATGCGATAATCATCGGAAATCTTGTTGTTCCGCTTATTGAAAAGGCAACGGTACCCAAGGCTTTCGGTATGAAAAAACACGAGGAGGTGTGAGGTATGATGAAATCAAAATGGATTAAAAATTGCCTTGCACTGCTTTCAATCACTCTTGTCGCGGGTCTTGCGCTTGCAGTTGTAAATGAAATTACGAAAGAACCTATTGCCGCCGCGGAGGAAAAGGCGCGCAGCGAAGCTTACGAAACAGTGTTTGCGGGTGCCGAATTTGAGCCGCTTGAAAATGCCGAATCCAAATTGGCGCTTTCTGCGTCCGCAATAGATAACGCCGGTCTTACGGGATGCACAATAGACGATGTTCTTGCTGCAAAAAGCGATGACGGCAGAACAATCGGATATGTTATGTCTGCAACAACACCCAACGGTTATGGCGGAAATATTCAGATTGCCGTGGGCATTTCCTCTGAAAGCGGAAGGATTACAGGCTTTTCCGTTTTGTCAAACAGTGAAACGGCAGGTCTGGGAGCAAAGTGCTCCGAGGACGCCTTTACCTCTCAGTTTGCAGGCAAATCGGCAGAGGGCATTACATATACAAAGAACGGCGCGGCATCCGATACGGAAATAGATGCCATAAGCGGCGCAACAATAACAACACGCGCGGTGACGGACGCAGTGAACAGCGCCCTTGCCTTTTATAACGAAGTGCTTAAGGAGGGCTGATGATGAATTCTGCTTTAGAAAGACTGCACAACGGAATTATAAAGGAAAATCCCACATTTGTTCTTATGCTCGGTATGTGTCCCACTCTGGCAGTTACAACGTCTGCCGTAAACGGACTCGGAATGGGACTTGCGACGACCGTTGTTCTCGTAATGAGCAATATTATGATTTCGCTGCTTAGAAAGGTGATCCCCAACGGAGTAAGAATGCCTGCATACATAGTTGTTGTTGCGTCATTTGTTACAATCGTTCAGATGCTGCTTCACGCATATGTGACCTTTCTTTACGATTCACTCGGTATCTATATTCCGCTTATAGTTGTAAACTGCATCATTCTTGGCAGAGCGGAAAGCTATGCTTCAAAAAACAAAGTGATTCCCTCGCTGTTTGACGGTTTGGGAATGGGACTCGGTTTTACGATAGGATTGACCGCCATAGGAATTGTGCGTGAAATAATCGGAACGGGCGTTGTTTTCGGTTTGAGAATTCTGCCCGAAAGTTACGAGGGCGTCTCGCTCTTTATACTTGCTCCCGGAGCTTTCCTTGTTCTCGCTTTTCTCTGCGCTTTGCAGAACAAGTTGGGGGCTAAAGGCGCAAACCGTCATACGAAAGAGAACAGTAAGTGCTCCGGCGACTGTGCCGGTTGTACGGCGGCGTGCGCCGCAAGTGATGGGGAGGAAAAATAAATGGTGAAAACTCTGTTTCTTGTTCTTCTTACGACCTCGCTTATCAACAATGTTGTGCTGAGCCAGTTTCTCGGAATTTGCCCGTTTCTCGGAGTTTCAAAGAATGTTAAAACGGCGGCGGGAATGGGCGGCGCAGTTATATTTGTTGTAACAATTGCAGGTGCGGTAACAAATCTGCTTTATACTTATATTATCAAAAAACTAAACATTGAATTTCTGAACACGATTGTTTTCATTCTTGTTATCGCAGCGCTGGTTCAGTTGATTGAGATGTTTCTCAAAAGATTTGTTCCGAAACTTCATAAGGCGCTCGGTGTATATCTGCCTCTTATAACAACAAACTGTGCCGTTTTGGGGGTTGCGCTTACCAACGTTCAGGAGGAAAACAATTTTATAACCTCTGTAGTAACTGCGCTCGGCACATCGGTGGGATTCGCTGTTGCAATCATCATTATGGCAGGAATAAGAGAAAAAACGGAAAACAATGATTTTCCGAAGGCTTTTAGGGGAACTCCGGCGGTGCTTCTGACAGCCTGCCTTATGGCAATAGCCTTTTACGGCTTTAATACACTCGGTTAGGAGGCGGCGGTATGAGCTTGTCTAATATTTTAATTGCGGCGTCTGTGGTCGCCGGTGTAGGAATTGTCATAGCGGTTCTTCTCAGCTTTGCCGAAAAGGTTTTTCACGTTGATGTTGACGAGAGAGAAGCCGAGGTGCGTGAATGCCTTGCAGGAAACAACTGCGGCGCGTGCGGTTTTGCGGGCTGCGACGCTCTTGCAAAGGCAATAGTAAGCGGAGAAGCGCCGGTAAATGCCTGTCCGCCTGCGGGAAAAACAGGTGCGGACAAGATTGCGGCGATTATGGGTACTGAAGCAGGAGAATATGTGCGGCAGACTGCGTTTGTTAAATGCTCGGGAACATCGGATATGAGAAAACCCACATATAACTACTTCGGCATAAGGTCCTGCAAATCGGTCAATATCGCTCCGGGAGAGGGAA
>CANPXD010000069.1 GCA_947585615.1 uncultured Clostridia bacterium | reverse complement strand
AATTCCCCGATTTTCTTGAAAAGCTGCAAGAGGTGACGTGGGATCCTGCCTATAAGAATTCCGTTCTTGCGGAAAAATACGGAACCATTTCCAGCTAATAGTAAAATACTATTCGGAGAAAACACTTATGAAAAAAAGAGTTTACGGAATTGATCTGCTGAGGATCCTGTCAATGTTTATGATTGTCGCGCTTCACGTTTTGCGCCAGGGAGGTATTTTGTTTGCGGCAGAACCAAGGAGCGCGCAGTATTACCTGGCGTGGATACTTGAAAGCATATGTCTTTGTGCCGTAAATTGCTATGCGCTGATAAGCGGCTATGTGGGTGTTGATCGAAAGCATAGATATTACAAGATCGGAACGCTGTGGCTGCAGGCGGTGTTGTCTTCTCTCGGGATTACCGCGGTGTTCCGTTTTGCCCATTTGGCGGAAATCACCTCTGAAAACTTTACTGCCGCGCTTTTGCCCATAACTTATAATCAATATTGGTATTTCACAGCGTATTTCGCTCTGTTTTTTCTGATGCCGTTTTTAAACGCTATGATAAATTCGCTTGAAAAACGGCAGCTCCGTGTTCTTGCTTACACGGTGGTCCTGCTTTTCTCGGTATTGCCCACGCTCAGCGGCAGCGATATGTTTAATCTAAAATGGGGTTATGATTTTGCCTGGATTGCGGCATTATATGTTTTGGGAGGAATAACGGCAAAGTTTCCCGATAAAAAAAGAAAAATCAAATATAAAATGCTTTTGCTGTATTTCATTGGTGCTGCCGTATCGGTCGGTTTTAAATTTATAGCAGAAAGCGGAAAAACGATGCTGCTTTCTGAATCGCTTATGAAATATAATTCGCTCACCATGGTTCTGTGCGCGTATTCGCTTTTTATTATTGCCGTAAACAGCAATATAAAATCAGAAACAGCCGTAAAGATTATAAAAACGTTTTCTCCGCTTTCTTTCGGCATTTACATAATTCATACAAATCCTATTATTTTTAATGTTTTAAAGAATCGCTTTTCCGACTATGCGTCCCTTTCTCCTGTATTGTTTATTCCCGCCGTTATCCTTACGGCGGCAGGGATCTTTCTTATATGCGGAGCGATTGATTACATAAGGCTCTGCCTGTTCAGGCTTATGCGTCTGCAGCAGGGGCTTGAAATGATTGAAAACAAAATTACCGCGAAGCTGACCAAAAACGAGGTGAAACTGTCTGAAAAAGTATAATTATTATGATGATGAGGTTACGGAGTCCGCGCTTGACAGGGCGTTTTACAACCTGCTCGACCGACTCAGGCAGCTTGCTGCGCGTGTGTTTCATTATGCCGAAGAAAAAATAAAGAGCATTGACAACGCGGAATCACGCGAGGATGCAGATGCGCAACAGGAAAAAAACGCGGAAAAAGAAAAAAAGGTTAAGCTGCGTATTTCTCCGAAGTCGGCAACAGCAATCCTTTTTATTTTTTCGGTCTTAATCTGCATTTGTATATTTATAATCAGCCTGAATTCTTCAAATAAAAAAACGCAGCGCTATTTTGCCGACGCAGGCGCTGTCTGCACAAACATCATATCTGAATACGGAAGCTGCGAAATTGAGGTGACGGACAGGAATTCAGGCAGCGATACGCGGCGCTTTACGGGACTTTCATACGCGAGACAGATGGATTTTAACAGCGACGGCGAGGATGAGCTGATCGTTGCATACTGCAACAGCGGGATTTATTACGTTGAGGTCTGGGGATACAGTTCGGGAGATTTTGTGAAACTGTATTCCGAAAAGGCAAATTCGGCAGAAATAAGCGAAGGTTCTACAATAAGCTGGATAACGCTCTGCCACCGTTCGGGAAAATATTATCTGGGCAGAATTACCGATGAGGAAAACGGCGAGATGGAGCTGATTTCGCTCAGAGGTAAAAAATTTCATAAGGCGGACACCTGCGAATATGACGCGGAACACGAAATATATGCGGTAAAGGGCAAGATTAACTCGACTGATTTTGAAACAATCAGACTTTCGGGCTTGTCGTCATCAAGAGCTGAGCGCCTTCAGGAGACGGTGCTTTCAAATCTCAGTATGTTTGACGCAATGGAAACAGACTTGACAGCGCCGGAAAAAACAGATGCCGAAAAGAAAAAAGAGGCATACTACGCAATTGTTGAGGATATGAACGAAAGCTACGGAAAGGCGGAGTATGTAACCGAGTCCGGCGTTTGTTATGCGGCAGGCGTTGCCGTTGTTGATTTAATTGATTTCAACGGAGACGGCAACGAGGAGCTTTTTATAATAAGCCGCAGGGATAAAAAGGTTTCGACCGAAGATAAAAACGGCGAGTCCGTTATAACTACAGAGCCTGAATACTATATGAATATTTATTCCTGGAACGGAAGCGTGGCAAGGGCTGTGCTTGAAACCGAAGGACTTTCAAGGTATCAGAACAAGGAAAACAGCGAGATTTTTTACATTCTTCAAAAGGATGACAACCGTGTGAATATCTGCACAAATTCGTATCTTTACAATAAAAATTCAACACTTCGGAAAGCGTCGAGCCGTATAAGCGCAATGAATGACGACGGTGTGTTTGAAACAGTCTTTTCAGCATCGGTAATCAACAGCTACGGGTATTCAAGCTATTCAATAGACGGGGAACGTGTTTACCGCAGTGAGTTCAGAAAAAGAGGGTATGCCGTTCCGTACTTCTGTAATGAAGATGAATACGACAGGAACGAGTTCAGTGTTGTATTTCTCCGCGGCAGATCGGAAAAGGCAAATGGCATCCGCAGTGTTGTTTCAGAAACACAGAATACAATTAAAAGGCTGAATTCGCATTACAGTGTTCAATGACAAAGAACCCCTGCATTTATGAAAAAAGTTGAAAAGTTTGATGTAGTTAAAAGAGAAAAGCGCGGAAAAACCGTTTTCCTTTTTGTGTTCCGGAAGTCGGTTTACAATTAACATATTCATTGTGTTCCTCAGTTGAATTGTATCATTTACGGTTGCAAGGCAGCATAAACTCTGCATCTCAACTGCGCGGCCGCAGGCTGCGGAAGCCTTATTTTACGGAAAATCTGAATTCGGTTACGGTTTTGAACGCCTTGTTCGGCATAACATATTCAAACGGGAAACTGTCGGGGAAATGGACGCTGTCGGGATAAAACTGCGTTTCAAGCGCAATACCGCGCCTGAATGTCACCTTGCTGTCTCCTTTGCCGGGATTGCCGCTTTTTGCGAGCCAGCCGCCGCAGTAGAGCTGAATACCGGGCAAATCGGTGTAAACCTCAAGCTGTCTGCCGCTTTCCTCGTCATAAAGGACTGCCGCCTCGGCAAATTCACGTCCGCTTTTGCGCAGGCAGTAGTTGTTGTCGTATCCTATACCGTCAATAATCGCGCGGAACGGTTCGTCAATCCTGTCCCCAATTCTGTGCATTTTACCGAAGTCCATCATTGTGTTTTTTATCTCTCCCAGCTTGCCCGTCGGAAGCTGGCTTTCGTCTGTTTCGGTAAAAGAATCGGCGTTGATTTTAAGAAAATGATTTTCAATAGTCCCGACGCTTTTGCCTGAAAGGTTGAAATATGCGTGATTCGTGGGATTCGCGACAGTCTTTTTGTCGCTCAGAACGCTGTATTCAAGGCGCAGGACGTTGTCATCAGTGAAAGTATATTTAACGGTGAGTGTGAAATTGCCGGGAAAGCCGTCCTCCATATCGGGGGAGAATTTCTTGAAGACAACGGAACTTTCGCTCGCGTCAACCACATCCCATAAAGTGTAGCTGAAGCGTCCGCCGCCGTGGAGCGTCCATGTTCCCTGATTTGCGGGAAGCCTGTATTCAACGCCGTCTATCTGAAATTTCGCGTCTCTGATTCTGTTTGCGAATCTGCCGACAAGAAGTCCCTGAAAGCCGAGATCGCCGTTAATATACGGCTGCGGTTCGTCAAAGCCGAGAACAACATCGGAAAAAACGCCGTTTCTGTCCGGCACGCGAAGCGACTGGATTCCTCCGCCGAGTGTCATCAGCGAAACGGATGCTCCGCTTTTGTTGGTGATTGTGTAGAGATCAACACCGGTTCCGTCTGCCATTTTGCCGAAAAAAGTCTTTTTAACGCTCATTTGAGTATCCTCTCTTTAATTTTGATATATTTTTCTAATTTTGAGTATAAACCGAATTCTAAACAAATTCAATAGAATCTTGACTTTTGAGGCTATTAAATATATTCTAATTTATATGTGATAATGGATTATAATACCATTTTGCCAATACGAGCGTATTGAATGCGGAAAGGAATGTTTTTATATTTTGGAAAACATAATGATAATTTTTACTTCACTGATGAGATATGTGTTTCCTGCGGCGGCGCTTATTATAGTCGCGGTCTGCGTTGTGTCGTTGTTCAGGAACAGACCGCGCGTTCACAAAATGGCGCAGCTTGTTGATAAAAACAACGGAGCGATAACGGAAATCAATCACTGGGAGACATCCATAGGCAAATCAAAGGCAAACGATATTGTTCTGCCGATACCCACAGTGTCACGCTTTCATGCTGTTATAGCAAAGAAGCGCAGCGAATGGATTATAACCGATACGTTTTCAAAAAACGGAATAACGGTGAACGGAAAAAAGATAGACGGCAGAGCATCGCTTGACGACGGAGACATTATCGGAATCGGCAGTGTTCCTCTGATTTTCCAGTGCGCGGAAGCTCTTTCAAAAGAAACGAAAAACCAGATCAGAAGTCAGGCTCAGGGAACAAAAAGAGTTATCGCCTACGCCGTACTTGTTGATATAAAAAGCCACTGTCCCGTCTATATAAAAAAGAAAGATGTGCTTATCGGAAGAAGTGACGGATGCGACATACAGATTCTGTCGGACACCGTTTCGGGAGAACACGCAAGAATACACCAGACATCGCGAGGCTGGGCGCTGTCGGATCTTGACAGCCATAACGGCACAAAGCTCAACGGCAGATTTATAAACCAGCCGCAGCTTGTTTTCGACGAGGATATGATTACATTCGGAGACAGAATTTTTGTATTTTATGAAAAGTGAGGCCGGAAAATGAGCGCTCTTAAAAATAAAAAAACACCAAAAATAAAACCGATAAACAATTTTGCGATGCTTTTTCTGCTTTCGGTGTTTCAGGGAATAACGTCGTTCTGCGCCGCGGGTTCGGGAGAAAGCTTTGAGATAAAAGCAATAATAGCAATGGCGCTTCTTATTATAACGGAATGGATTTATCTGATTCTGTTTTATACGCTTATGCACAGGCGGAATTTTGAGCTTGAGTTTATAGCGTTTTTCCTTTGCGGAACGGGTCTTGCGGCAATCGGCTCAATCAATGCTTCAACAGCGCTGAAACAGTATTTTATGATACTCGCGGGCGTACTGATTTATGTGTTTATGGTGTTTCTGATGGGCAATGTGGATCTTTGTATGAAACTGCGCCTGCCGGTTGCCGTGTGCGCCGTTTTGCTGCTTATTGTGAATCTTGTTATAGCAAAATCAACGCACGGCGCGAGAAACTGGATAACCATCGGCGGTGAAAACGGAATAACGTTCCAGCCGTCGGAATTTGTGAAAATTGCGTTTATATTTGTCGGTGCGGCAACGCTTGAAAAAATACAGACGAGCAAAAATATTTTCGCGTTTATAGGATTTGCCATAGCCTGCGTGGGAACACTTATTCTGATCAAAGATTTCGGAACGGCGCTTGTGTTTTTTGCGACGTTTCTTATAATCGCCTTTATGACGTCGGGAGATATAAAGACAATCATTTTAGCCGTTGCTTCGGCAATTCTGGGAGCGGGCATCGTAATAAAATACAAGTCGTATGTCACGGCGAGATTTTCGGTTTACCGCCATATCTGGGAGAGTGAATATTATAATTCAAGCGGCTATCAGCAGACGAGAACGCTTGTCGGTCTGGCGTCGGGCGGTCTGCTCGGTCTGGGAATAGGAAACGGAAACGTCAAAAAGGTAGCCGCCGCCACAAACGATCTTATTTTCGGCGTTATATGCGAGGAATGGGGCTTTATTTTCGGTGTTATACTCGTTCTTACCTTTGTTGCGATTGCCGTTTCCGCTCTTGTGAATTCAATAGCGGCAAGGTCAACCTTTTATTCGATTGCGGCAGTCGCCGCGGCAGGAATGATGCTGTTTCAGACCTCGCTCAACATTTTCGGCATAACCGATGTTCTGCCGCTGACAGGCGTAACACTGCCGTTTGTAAGTCAGGGAGGTTCGTCAATGATGTGCTGCTGGGCTGTGCTTGCGTTTATAAAAGCGTCCGATGTGCGCACCTATAATTATCTGGGAGGTGCGAAGAAGAAATGAAAATGATAACCAAAAGAGGAATATTTCTCTGGATTCTATGCGCTCTTTTCCTTGCCGGATTAATCTTTATGACCTGCAGCCTTGTCGGCAACGGTTCGGAATGGGTTATGAAATCGTATAACCGCCACGTTTACAGAGACGGCCAGCTTATCGCCGCAGGTCAGATAAAGGATCGTGACGGAACGGTGCTCGTTGAAACAAAGGATTCACAGCGCGCATATAACGAAAGCAAAAAAACAAGAATTGCCAATCTTCATGCCGTCGGCGACAAGCGCGGCTTTATCGCAACGGGCGTTCAATCTGTTTTTGAATCCGAGCTTGTGGGCTACAATATTTTATTCGGCGTTTACGAAATTGAACGCTACAGCCGCGGAAACGATATGGAACTGACGATTGACGCCGAAATCAACGAGCTTGCCTATGATGCGCTGGACGGATACAAGGGCACTGTCGCCGTTGCGAATTATAAAACAGGCGATATAGTCTGTATGGTATCGTCGCCGTCGTATGACGTGAACGATGTTCCGAAAAATCTTGAAACCTCGGAAAAATACAGCGGAGCGTATATAAACAGATTCCTGACGGGACTTTATACGCCCGGTTCGACCTTTAAGCTTGTTACCGCGATCTGCGCGATTGAAAATATGGGCGAAAGCGTGTTGGACAGAACATGGACCTGCGACCGCGTACTTAAAGTGGACGATGTTGAAGAGGATAACATTATCTGTAATGCCCGTCACGGAGAGGTCACCTTTGAGGAGGCCCTTGCCAAAAGCTGCAACTCGGCGTTTGCCCAGATTGCGATTGAACTTGGGCCGGAAAAACTGAGAGCAACCGTTGAAAAACTCGGTCTGGATTCAACGGTTTCGGTAAGCGGAAAAATCACTTCATCAAAGGGCAGATTTTATCTCGAAAGCGGCGATCCCGATACTACCGTCGGCTGGACCGGAATAGGTCAGGGCAAAACGCTTTTATGCCCCGCGGCGATGATGAGGCTGATGTGCGCCATAGCAAACGACGGCAAGGCGGTAAGCCTGAATCTTGTAAACGACCTGTCGAATCAGGCAGGGAAAAAACTCGGCATTTCGTTCAAGGCTGATGAAACGCAGCTTATAAGCTCCGAGACCGCCGCGGTTATGAAACAGCTTATGAGAAACAACGTAACCGAGCAGTACGGCGATTCAAAATACAAGGGACTGAGCCTGTGCGCAAAATCGGGAACGGCGCAGGTGGATAAGGTTGATGAACACAACACTGCCCTTTTTGTGGGCTTTTCCGACGACCCGGAACACCCGTATGCCTTTATCGTTATAGCCGAAAAAGGAAATTCCGGCTCAAGAACGGCAGGGCCTATGGCAAACAGGGTTCTTCAGGAGGTATTCAGTCAGGACAATTAAAGAAAGGGTTTTAATGGAAAATAAGGAAAAGGCGCTTTTAATATCGGTGGACACGGGAGACTTTGACTCCGAAACGTCCATCCATGAACTTGCCGCTCTTGCAGACACCGCAGGCGCGGAGGTTCAGGGAATGATGATTCAGAAGAGAGAGTCGCCGTCGGCGGCGACCTTTGTCGGGCAGGGCAGGCTTGAAGAAATAACGGAATTCTGCAAAGCAAACGATACGGAACTTATTATTGCGGACAGTGAACTTACGCCCGTTCAGGCAAGAAATATAGAGGACGCGGCAGACGTGAGGGTTGCCGACAGAACAACATTGATTCTTGATATTTTCGCAAAAAGGGCACGCTCTGCGGAAGGCAAGATACAGGTGGAGCTTGCCCAGCTTAAATATCTTCTTCCGCGCCTTGCGGGTCAAGGAAAAAGTCTTTCAAGGCTCGGAGGCGGCATAGGCACAAGAGGCCCGGGAGAAACGAAGCTCGAGACTGACAGGCGGCATATCAGGCGAAGAATACAGTATCTTAACGAAAGCCTTGCCAAAATAGAAAAACGCCGCAAGGCAATGCACCTGCGCAGGCAGAAAAACGGAGTTCCCGTTGTTGCCATAGTCGGCTATACAAACGCCGGAAAATCAACGCTGATGAACACGCTTACGGGCGCAGGCGTTCTTCAGGAGGACAAGCTTTTTGCAACACTTGATCCCACTGCGAGAAGACTGACGCTTCCGAGCGGCAGGCAGGTTATGCTTGTGGATACGGTAGGTCTTATCAGGAGACTGCCGCATCAGCTCATAGACGCTTTCCGCTCGACGCTTGAGGAGGCGCTCTGGGCAGATGTGATTCTCAATGTCTGTGACGCGTCAAGCGGCGAGTGCGGCGAGCATATGCAGGTTACGGCGGATCTGCTGACTTCTCTCGGCTGTGACGGAAAGCCGATAATCAATGTGTTGAACAAGTGTGACCTCGTGCCTGAGATACTTGATTATATGCTTATAGGAAGATGCGTTCATATAAGTGCGCGGACGGGCGGCGGAACGGACAAACTGCTTGAGGAAATTGACAAAGCGCTGCCCCGGACAAGAAGAAAGGTAAACCTGCTGATTCCGTTTTCCGATGCCTCAGCGGCGGCGCGGCTGCGGGATCACGGTTCTGTTGAGAGCGAGGAGTATACACCCGACGGCATAAAAATAACGGCTGAGACGGAAATTTCATTTATTGATGAAATAAAAGATTATATTATTTGATTTGCTTTCATAAAATCATTATGAGGTGATTTTATGAAAATGATGACGTTCAGGCTGAAGCCGAAAACGCTGTTTGGTCTTATTCTTGTTTTAACGGGTGTTGCGGTAATAATCGTTACCTTTGCTTCAAATCATATAAAAAGCAGCGAGGAAACCGCAGACACCGTTACGCTTGAAACAAATACGCAGCGCGAGGAATTTCTGACCTCTCTCGGCTGGGAATTCAACACCGAATGCACCGAAAAGCAGGTGAGAATTCCGTCTGAATTCAACGACACTTACAGACGGTATAATGAAATACAGCTTTCCCAGGGCTATGACCTTGAGCCGTACAAGGGACTTGAGGTCACTGTCTATACATATCAAATAACAAATTATGCCGGCTATGAAAACAGGGACTGCGTTTTTGCAAATCTTCTTGTTTATGAAAATACGCTTATCGGCGGAGACGTCTGCTCCACTTCCGTTTCGGACGGCTTTATGCAGACGCTTCAGAAACAGTAGGTAAAATGGAACGGATAGATAAAATTATTTCCGAAGAGCTTAATACGGGCAGAAGTGCCGCAAGGGCGATGATTAAAGCAGGCAGAGTTTTTCTGAACGGCTCTGCCGTAAGGTCGTGCGCCGAAAAAGCTGATACCGACTGCGACGAGCTGACGGTTGACGGAAAGAAAATCAGCCGCCGCAGGTTTGTTTATATTATGATGAATAAACCGCAGGGCGTTATTTCCTCGTCGGACGGAAGAAAAACGGGAGAAAAAACGGTAATCGATATTC
>CANPXD010000068.1 GCA_947585615.1 uncultured Clostridia bacterium | reverse complement strand
CCAAGCTCCCTCGGGTCTGTTAGATAACCTGTAAGAGCCGATGCCGCGGCAACCTCGGGAGAAACAAGATAAATACCTGCGTCCTTTGTTCCGCTTCTCCCTTCAAAGTTTCTGTTGAAAGTGCGCAGTGAAACTCCTTTTGAGTTCGGACTCTGACCCATTCCTATGCACGGTCCGCATGCTGATTCAAGAATTCTTGCGCCTGCGTTTATCATATCTGAAAGAGCGCCGTTGAGTGCGAGCATATTCAAAACCTGTTTTGAACCGGGCGCAATGCAGAGTGATACTGTCGGGCATACTGTTTTGCCTTTAAGAATAGCGGCAACTTTCATCATATCAACATAGGATGAGTTTGTGCATGAACCGATCGCAACCTGATCGACCTTGATTTTTCCGATTTCATCAGTGGTTTTAACCTTGTCCGGCATATGCGGACAAGCCGCCATTGGTTTCAGTGAGCAGAGGTCGATGTCGATTACTTCATCATATACAGCGTCGTTGTCAGGAAGAATTTCCGTCCAGTCTTTTTCTCTTCCCTGAGCCTTTAAAAACGCAAGTGTTATTTCATCGGACGGGAAGATAGATGTTGTTGCTCCAAGCTCAGCGCCCATATTTGTAATGGTTGCTCTCTCGGGAACGGAAAGCGTTTTAACGCCTTCTCCGCCGTATTCAATAATTTTGCCTACACCGCCCTTTACGCTCATTATTCTCAGAACCTCGAGAATAATATCTTTTGCGGAAACCCATGGCTTCAGGTAGCCTTTGAGATTAATCCGCGTCATTTTGGGCATAGGAATATAATATGTACCGCCGCCCATAGCAACGGCAACATCAAGTCCTCCTGCGCCCATTGCAAGCATACAGATACCGCCGCCGGTAGGTGTATGGCTGTCTGAGCCTATAAGAGTTTTTCCGGGTATACCGAATCTTTCAAGATGTACCTGATGGCAGATTCCGTTGCCCGGTCTTGAAAAATATATACCGTGCTTTTTTGCCACGGTCTGGATATAGCGGTGATCGTCGGCATTTTCAAATCCTGTTTGAAGCGTGTTGTGGTCTATATAAGCAACACTTTTTTCAGTCTTTACCCTGTCAACGCCCATTGCCTCAAACTCAAGATAAGCCATGGTTCCTGTTGCGTCCTGCGTGAGCGTCTGGTCTATGCGCAGTCCGATTTCATTTCCGGGTATCATTTCTCCTTCAATAAGATGCGTTTTAATCAATTTTTGTGCAAGTGTAAATCCCATATCTTGTCCTCCGGTTTGTTCAATAATTTGTCAATTTATTTTACAACATTGTTCATCTTGTGTCAATCTTTAAATCCTTTTTTAATAATTTTTTTAATACTTTATCAGTTGAATAAATCAAGCGTATATGATATAATATTACAGTCAATTCGGGCATAATAAACTCAAAGGATGTGTTTATGTGTCTGAAAATGAAAATAAAAACAATGATGAACAGCAATCTTCATCGAGCGATTTTGAAACAGGCTCAATTACTGTAGAAAAAAACGGTCATTTTATTCATTGCCTGACTATAATCGGTCAGATTGAGGGTCATTACATTCTGCCCAGTCAGAATAAAACAACAAAATATGAACACGTCATTCCGCAGCTCGTGGCAATTGAGGAAAGCAGGGAAATTGAGGGACTCCTTATTATTCTCAATACTGTCGGCGGTGACGTTGAAGCCGGACTTGCTATAGCGGAGCTTCTGTCTACTATGAAAACTCCGACTGCGTCGCTTGTACTCGGTGGCGGTCACTCAATCGGTGTGCCGCTCGCGGTTTCCTGCCGCAAAAGCTTTATAGTGCCGAGCGCAACGATGACTGTTCACCCGGTACGTCTAAACGGCTTGGTGCTCGGCGTTCCGCAAACGTTGTCATATTTTGAAAAAATGCAGGACAGAATTGTTAAATTCGTTGAAAATAATTCAAAAATATCCTCTGATGCTTTCAGAGAGCTTATGATGAAAACAGGAGAACTCATCATGGACGTCGGTACAGTTTTGGACGGCGAAGGAGCTGTTCAGTGCGGACTTATAGACCAACTCGGCGGTCTTTGCGACGCTCTTGATTTTCTGAACAGTTCAATAGAAAGCGGGGGAACTAAATGTTCTGGTCAATAATCAACGAAGCTGATATTATGTTTGACGGCAATACGATACAGGCTGTTGATTCAGTTCGTTCAAGCAATCCTTACGACTATGTGCGCAAGGGATACTATATTGATAATGCTTCAATGTTCGGAGGTAAAAATTTTGTCGATTATAACAGCAATTTTTCAGGCTATAGGACAGGCTCTGACATTCATACTCCCGATTTCCGAAAGCGGTCATTCTGCAATTTTTCATGATTTTTCCGCCCGATTTTCGGACGCAGGCTCCGAGCTTACGGGGCTGGTACATATAGGGATTGCTCTCGGAATAACAGCTGCTTTTTATAAGGTTTTTCTCCGTTTGATTTATGAATTTATAAACGGTTGGAAAGATTTATTTTCTAAGCAGTTTGATTTGAAAAAGGCAAAAAATTCAAGAAGATTTATGTATTTGACTTTCGTGCCCTATTTCTTTATGCTTCTTTACTTTATTCCTGCCGGAGAGAGCGGTAACGTCTTTCAGTTTTTGAAATGCCGCTCATTTGACGGAAATCTGATAAGTGAAGGCATTTGCTTTCTGATAACGGCAGGAATTCTGTTTGCCGCTTCAAACATTGTTGAAAAAAATGAAAAGGGTATGCAGCTTTCATTGCCTGTTGCTCTTATTCTTTCGCTTGCGATTTTTTTTACAGTTCCGCTCGCCGGACTTTCATTGTCTGCCGTGATCATCGGATTAGGAATTATTTGCAATGTAAATAAAAATGCTGCCCTCAGATATTTTATAAGTCTTTCCGTTCCGATTCTTATTGTCGGAGGAATTATTGAAATCGCTGCCAGCGTTACCTATGTAACCATACTTGTGGGAGTAATAGGTGTTGCGGTTGCCGCAGTGTTTTCTTTTTTAGCGATAAGGCTTCTGCATTGGATTATCCGTAATTCATATATCAAATATTTTTCATATTACAATCTTGCAATCGGCACGGTTATTCTTATAACAGGCATTATTGAGTATTTTGTTAGATAATAGAGGTACATAATGGCAAACAATAATCATTCAAGACAAAAGAGCAGTTCTTCAGACCGTCAGAGAGCTGCAACGCAGAAAAAACAGCAGGAAAGAGCAGAAAGAAATGCCGCGGTAAACCGCATTCTCGGCGTTATTCTTTTTGCTGCGTCAGTAATATTCTTTTTTGTTGCTGTCATTAGCGGCGAGGGACTCTGGCATATTCTTCATAACGTATATGTCGGTCTGTTCGGTATTCTTGCAGCCTGCGTTTTTCCTGTTCTCACAATCATAATAACAATTCTGTATTCAATAAAGGAAGCTGAACCTGTAAAATTCATTGTTAAGGGAATAGAAAGCGTTGTAATGGTGCTTTTGATTTCCTCGTTTATACATATTGTTCAAAATCAGTCCGGTGCTGTATTTTCGGATGTTATTTCTTATGCTTTTAAATCTGCGTCTGCTGAATTTAACGGTGGTTTTTTCGGCGCTCTTTTTGGTTGGGTGCTTTTGACACTCGGCAAAGCTCCTGCAATAATTGTTGATTTAGTTCTTGTTTTTGTCGATTTTATGTTTCTGACCGGAATAACAATAATCCAGTTTTTCAAAGGCGCAGCCAAACCTGCGCAGGAGACGTATAAAAAGGTTGCCCCAGTCATCAATGATAAAATTGAAATGAGAAGGATGAATAAGACAAATATTGATGTTCCGCTGGACATTTTGCCTCCCGGCGAAGAAAATATGGCAAAGAAGGGTAAAAAAACCGGAAAAAAGTCGGCAAATACACCGGAGGAGACAGAATCAGGCGTTTCCAAGAGCATTATTGATGAGATAAACGCGGCAAATGAACGCCACAGAAAGGAGAAGGAAACCTCCAAACCGAAATCTATTGATGATATAGTCAAAAATGCGTCTGAGGAAAGCAGTGTAAGTAAGGAAAGCGCGGAATTCAACGTAACAGACGCACAGATGAAAGCTTCTGTGGAAGATTACGTTATTCCGCCCGTAAAAATACTTAATAAGTCAAAACAGGCTGCGGCAAAGGATATAAGCGGAGAACTCAAAAGCAATGCGGAAAGGCTCATTGAAACACTTCGTTCTTTTAATGTTGACGCAACGATTACCAATATAAGCAGAGGCCCTACCGTTACTCGGTACGAGCTGAAACCTGCTGCCGGCATACGTATTTCAAAGATAACGAATCTTTCCGATGATATTGCGCTTAATCTTGCTGCGACACACGTCAGAATAGAAGCTCCTATTCCCGGTAAGGCGGCTGTTGGTATTGAAGTTCCGAATACCGTTAAAAATGCTGTTTCCATGCGCGAGCTTATTGATACACCGGAATTTTATGAGCAGAAATCAAAGCTTTCCGCCGGTATCGGCAAGGATATAGCGGGAAAATGTATTTATTGCGATATATCTAAGATGCCTCATCTTCTTATTGCAGGCACAACCGGTTCGGGTAAATCCGTTTGTTTGAATTCTATAATCGTTTCAATACTTTATCGCGCAAGACCGGACGAGGTAAAATTTTTAATGATAGACCCGAAGCAGGTTGAATTTTCAAAGTATATCGGTATTCCGCACCTGCTTGTTCCCGTTGTGACAGATGCAAGAAAAGCTGCCGGTGCGCTTGGATGGGCAGTCTCGGAAATGCTCCAGAGATATAATAGATTTTCCGAAACGGGCGTGAGAGATATTGAGGGCTACAATAAGTATGTTTCCAAGCACGACGGTCTTGAACCTATGCCGAAAATCTGCATTTTTATTGACGAACTTGCCGATCTTATGATGGCTGCCCCAAAAGAGGTCGAGGATTCAATATGCCGTCTTGCGCAGATGGCACGCGCCGCCGGAATGCACCTTGTTATTGCGACACAAAGGCCGTCGGTTGATGTTATTACGGGACTTATTAAAGCGAATATTTCTTCAAGAATTGCTCTGACCGTTACATCACAGGTCGATTCCAGAACAATCCTTGATGCTGGCGGAGCGGAAAAGCTGCTCGGCAAGGGCGATATGCTTTATAATCCTATTGGAGCAAGCAAGCCTATACGAGTTCAGGGCTGTTTTGTGAGCGACGAAGAAGTCGAGGAGCTATGCGCGTTTATTAAGAAGCAAGGCAACACAGAGTATGACGAGAAAATCCAAAAAGAAATAGACGCGAAAGCAGCTGCGGAGAAAAAATCAAATCCTTTTGCCGATGATTCGGAGCAGGATAATTTATACGATCCTTTATTTGAAAAAGCAGCGGAAACAGTTATTGAGTCGGGAACTGCTTCAACGTCTTTTCTACAGAGAAAACTTTCAGTCGGTTATGCAAGGGGAGCTAAAATAATAGACCAGCTTCAGGAGTACGGCGTTATAGGTCCCGCTGAGGGGAGTAAGCCGCGTAAGGTACTTATGACCAAGCAGATGTGGCTTGAAAAGAGAGCGAATAGCGACACAGCAGATTTTACTGCCGAAAACACCGAGCAGATTTCGCTTGATGAGACTCTTTTCGGAGTAAGAAATGATATTATAGATAATCAGGGAGACGGAGATTTTTATGACGAATGATTTTCTCCCTGTAAATATTGATGACTGCCGCAAATTAGGCTGGAATGAAGTGGATTTTGTTTATGTGACGGGTGATTCCTATGTTGATCATCCGTCTTTCGGTGTTTCGATTATTTCGAGAGTTCTTGATGCAAAGGGTTTTAAAGTTGCGATTCTCAGTCAACCGGATTGGCGCTCCGAGAAGCCTTTTATGCAGTTCGGCAGACCGAGTCTCGGATTTTTGGTTACAAGCGGAAATATTGATTCAATGGTCGCTCATTATACCGCCGCAAAGAAAAAACGAAGCACCGACGCCTATACCGCCGGTGGAAAAGCCGGCAAGAGACCGGATAGGGCAGTTGTTGTATACTCTAATATAATCAGGAGAATTTATCCGGATATACCGATTATTATAGGCGGTCTTGAAGCCTCGCTTCGCAGATTTACACATTATGATTATTGGGATAATGAAATTAAGCCGTCAATTTTAATTGATTCTAAAGCCGATATTCTTATCTACGGAATGGGAGAAAATCAGATTGTTGAAATTGCCGAAAGGCTTAACAAAGGTGAAAACATATCATCGCTGAGAGACATTAAGGGAACATCTTACGCTGTTGATTCAAAAGACACGCCTTTCATCGGTGTTGAAGTTCCCAGCCTTGAGAACTGCATTGCCTCTAAGAAAGAATATGCAAAGTCAGTCAGAGTCGAACAGGACGAACAGGACCATATACGCGGTCGTGCAGTAAGGCAGAGAAACGGAGGAAAAACAGTTGTTCAAAATCCTCCGATGCCGCCGCTGACGACTCAGGAGCTTGATTGGGTTTACAGTCTGCCGTATATGCGCACTTATCACCCGATGTATGAAAAACTCGGCGGCGTTCCGGGAATCCGGGAAGTTGAGTTTTCAATAACGCACAACAGAGGTTGTTTCGGTGCCTGTAATTTTTGCTCTATTCAGTTTCATCAGGGCAGATACGTTACTTCTCGCAGTAAGGAGAGCATTGTTGCCGAGGCGAAAAAGCTGACGCAGCTTAATAATTTCAAGGGCTATATTCACGATGTCGGCGGTCCAACCGCCAACTTCCGTATGCCGTCATGTGAAATTCAAAAAGTGCAGGGTCTGTGTAAGGGAAAGAAATGTCTTGCGCCAAAGCCTTGTCCGAATCTTGTTTGCGATCACAGTGAATACCTTGATATTCTGAGGACTTTGCGCAATTTGCCTAAAGTAAAAAAAGTTTTTATAAGGAGCGGCATCAGATATGACTATCTTCTAGAAGATAAAGACAGTTCCTTTTTCAAAGAAATGGTGAAATTCCACGTTTCGGGGCAGCTTAAGGTTGCGCCCGAGCACTGCAGCGCGGCAGTTCTTGACAAAATGGGCAAGCCTCACATTGAAGCTTATATTGAATTTTCAAAACGGTATTTCAACTATACCGGGCAGATAAATAAGGAACAGTACCTTGTTCCTTATCTTATGTCCGGCCATCCCGGTTCAACGCTCGATGATGCTGTTGAGCTAGCGTGCTTTTTAAAGAAAAACCATATAAGACCTGAGCAGGTTCAGGATTTTTACCCTACACCGGGTACAATTTCCACTTGTATGTTTTATACGGGTCTTGATCCATATACAATGCAACCCGTATATGTGGCTAAAACTCCGCATGATAAGGCGCTTCAAAGAGCACTTCTCCAATATTATGATCCAAAGAACAGAAGCTTGTGCGAGGAAGCGTTGATTCGCGCGCACAGACAGGATTTAATCGGAAACGGAAAAAACTGCCTTATCAGCGGTACATACAGATATAATAATAGTGTTAAAAAAAGAAGCGGCGGTGGAAACAACGAAAGATATTCAGGAAGAAAAAGGTCAAAAAAGCGATAAGAACCAGTCAAACATAATGGTGGGAATAGGGCTGCTGCTTCTCTCCGCGCTGTTTGTTTATATTGCTTTATCACAGCCGAGAATAAACGTCAGCGACAGTCAGAATAAAAAAGCGGAGACGTATTCGGCTGTTGAGGATACAAAAACGGAAAACGATTATAACGCAACGGTTGTATCAAGCACCTCTGCGGTGTTGCAGGATGATTCAGAGCAGAATATTCAGTATCCTCTTAATCTTAATACCTGCACTGCCGCGGAGCTGATGACTATAAGTAATATTGGAGAAACGAGGGCAAACGCGATAATTTCATACCGCGAATATTTAGGCGGTTATACAAGTGTTGATGAATTGAAAAATATCAGCGGAATAGGAGAAGCGGTATTTGAATCAATTGAGCCGTATGTAACCGTATGATTAAGGATACTCTTGCTAAATTAAAAATTGCGCTCTTTCCGAAAAGGTGCTTATTCTGCGGTGAGGTTATCTGCTTTGATGATGAATACTGCGAAGAATGTCTCAGCCTTGATTTAATAGAACCTCCGCTCTGCTTGAAATGCGGTCATTCAAAATCCGAATGTACCTGTTTCAGAGACAGAAGGGAGACGGAATACAGTGCGGTTGTTGCGCCGTATTCTTACCGCGGTTCTGTTTCACGCGGTATACTGAATATGAAAATGAATGAAATGCCAAAGCTCGCCAATGAACAGGGAAAGGCTGTGGCTCAGGCTGTCAAGCGTCATTATGCTGATTTACAGTTTGATTTTGTAACATATATTCCCATGTATAAGCGCGACGAGAAAGACAGAGGCTTCAATCAGTCCGAGCTTCTTGCGAAAATAGTCTCCGAGGAATGTTCTTTACCGCTGAGAACTTCAATCGTTAAGAAGCATAGAACAAAAAAGCAAAAGCGTCAGAATGCGCACGAAAGGCGCATTAATATGTACAATGCTTTTGAGATTGCTGAAGGGGAGTCGGTCGAAGGCGCAAAGATTCTCCTCATAGATGATGTTAAAACAACAGGCTCAACATTATCATCTGCCGCAAGGACGCTGAAAGCAGCCGGTGCGTCCAAAGTTTACTGTGCAGTTGTTGCAATAGTATAAAGGTAGTTTTGTGAAACACAAATGATTCTATATAATGCTGAAAAGAAGGCTTTGACTTACGCTTTTCAAGTCAAAGCCTTCTTTTGTTTGGTATCAACAAATAACCCCGGCTGTGCCGGGGGGGGAAAAAGACAAATTTTTCGATAAAAGCAAAATGGAAAACCGCAGAGACCAATACACTTTTAGGCGTCAATACCGGCATACAAAATCAGCCGGAAGAAGTTTAGTAAATCAGCTAATCATTATAATTGATGTTCAATCTTTTACAGTAACAAATATATTTGCAAATTCAGTTTCATATTGTTCTGTGATTTTTAAGCCTGATAAAACAAGATATTTTGAAATTTCTTTTGGATTATCAGGAAACACCTTGATTTTTCGTGTACCCATATCTATGTAATCGCTCATATTTTTGTCTGTGGATAAAATAAATTTTCCACCGCCATTCAAAAGCTTGGATATTTTGCCGATGATATTTTGTTTGTCTTTGAAGTGCATAAAGGTCAGGGAGGAATATATAACATCAAATTTTCTGTCAAAAACATATTCGTTGAAATCTGCACAGATAAGTGTAACATTTTCATTGCCGGCAAGATTTTCCTTTGCTCTGTCTATTGTTTTCGGTGAAAAATCAATTCCGCAGAAAAAGCCGCATAAAGGAGCTGTTCTCATGGCGAGTCTTCCGCTTCCGACACCTATCTCAAGTACACTTTTTTCTTTAGAAAGGCATAGCCTGTCTATAAAATTCTGACCGTCCCACTTGTCCATATAATCAAGCAGAATTCTCGGACCTTGTGCCGCGTCATTGTCCTCATCAATCAGAAGATCATAATGCTCTTTTGCAGTACATAGATTACACTTTTTTACAATGTCATTATGTGATTTCATAAAGGCAATACCTCTCTTCTTCAGAATGATATTTGAACCTATCTTTTTTATTAGTTAGAACAGATACTTTGTTGGTGCGGTTGAGAAAGTTATCTACAACTTTTCCAAAGAAAATTAATATAATAATCAATCATTAAATACATTTTAGCAGAAAAAGAATAAAGTCGCAATATATTATACCACTTTAAGATTCTTATTTGTGTAGGTTTGTCAATGATGTGTTACAAAATTAGAAAGCCTCACCGTAATTGATAAAAGCCTCAATATAATCATTAGGAGATTTCCAATTAAGAGGACGCATAGGGAAGTTATTG
>CANPXD010000067.1 GCA_947585615.1 uncultured Clostridia bacterium | reverse complement strand
GTCATAGAGCGAATTGTCGGCATTAACAACTCCCACAAGTGTCACGTTGGGAAAATCGAGACCCTTTGCAACCATCTGCGTACCAAGGAGAATGTCATAGTCTCCGCTCGCAAACGCATCAAATAGTCTCTGATGCCCCTGCCTGCCCGATGTTGTATCGGCGTCCATACGAAGAACTCGCGCAGTCGGAAACAGAACGTTTATGCAGTTTTCAATTTTTTGCGTGCCGCAGCCGCTGTACCTTACACTTTCTTTACCGCATTCGGGACAAATATTGTCGAGCGGTCTTGTATATCCACAGTAATGGCACATAAGCCTGTTGCCATAGCTGTGGTAAGTCAGGCTGATGCTGCAATTCGGGCAGGTAATAACATGACCGCAGTTATTGCAAGCAATAAACGTGTTGTAACCGCGTCTGTTGATAAGAAGTATCGTCTGTTTGTGATGATCAAGATTCAGCTGAATAAGCTCACGCAGTCTGTCGGAAATCGGGAGACCGCCGTCCTTCGTACCCCGTGATTTCATATCAACTGTGATAACCTCCGGCAGGGATGCCGCGCCGTATCTTTCAGTAAGCTCACAAAGCTTATGTCTGCCGCTCAGCGCGGCTGAATAAGTTTCAACGCTTGGAGTTGCCGAAGTCATAAGAAAAAGAGCCTTATTGTATTTACACCTGTAATTTGCAACATCCGCGGCGTGATACCTGGGCGTTCGCTCGCTTTTATAAGTGTGTTCCTGCTCCTCGTCCATAATTATAAGACCCAGATTGTGAAGCGGAGCAAAAACAGCGCTTCTTGTACCGACAACGATTTTAGCCTTCCCTCTGTCTGCACGCTTATATTCATCATTGCGTTCTCCGAGAGAAAGTCCGCTGTGAAAAACAGCCACCGTTTTTCCGTATCTGCTGTGAAAAATTGCGAGCGTCTGAGGTGTCAGGGCAATCTCAGGCACCATAACTATAACGTCTTTGCCGAGTTCAAGCGCTCTGTCTATCAGCTTAAGATAGACCTGCGTTTTACCTGAACCTGTTACACCGTAAAGAAGTCCCGAGCCGCCGTTTCCCTCAAGCAATTCCCTATAGCAGTCAAAAGCATTCTGCTGCTGGCGTGAAAGCTTAATTTCGTTTTTTACACCGTCGCCGCCGATGTTTTTATAAGGAGATCGATAAATTTCCTTATCATAGATTTCACAAACACCGTATTTTTCAAGATTTTTAACAACGCCCTCTCCTATGGAACAAAACTCGCAGATTTCGGACAGAGAAGCAGTTCCGACATCAAAAAGAAGTTCCGCAACAGATTTTTGCTTGGGCGTAAGCTTGGGAAGTTCCTCCGCGCGTTCGACAATCAGTCTAACCATACGGCTGTTTTTATCTTTGATCTTGTCAATTCCGCGCGGAAGCATTTGCCGCAGACAATCATATGTTGTGCAAAAGCATCTCTCTTTAAGCCACAAGGCAAGACTTACCATTTCCTGCGTAAGAAGCGGAGAGCCTGACGCTACGGATAAAATTTCCTTTAAATCAGCATTAATAGCCGCAAAGATATTTACAACGATACCGTTTCTTACAACATTTCCCCTGCCGAACGGCACTTTTACCCTTGTTCCGACAGTTATCGACGTTTTTAAACGGTCGGGAACATAGTAATCGTAATCTGAGTCGTTGTTAAAAAATGTTTTTTCAACGGCAACGGTTGCAATGAGCCTGTTTGTCATTTCTTTGATTTAAGCTCATCCGGTTCATCGACAACATACTTGCCTTCAAGAATTTCCTCAATGGCAAGAGAAACAGATTTTGTGTCGAGCAAAACATCATTTTTAACGGCGTCATCGCGTATTTCCCTCGCACGTTTAGCCGTTCCTATAACAAGACTGTATCTGCTGTTGCAGTCCTTTAAAAGCTTCTTTAAATCCGGATTAAACATATTATTACTACTCCTTTAAAAATTATGAATTATGTTTTTTGAGTTCATTGTTCAGTATTTCATTTATTTCCATAACCGCTTTTTCAAGCTCGTTATTGACAACTATATAATCAAACATATCAGAGGACTTAATTTCCTCCCGTGCAATTTCAAGTCTGCTTGATATTGCATCAACGCTTTCTGTGTTTCTTTTGAGAAGCCTTTTTTTAAGAGTTTCCATATCCGGCGGCATTAAGAATATCGAAACCGCGTCAGGATTACTCTTCATCACTTTTTGAGCACCCTTGCGTTCGATTATAAGAAAGCATATTTTGCCGCTGTCAACAATATTTTTGACAGGTTCGGCAGGCGTTCCGTAAAAACAGCCGTTGTAGCAGGCGTATTCAAGAAAGCTGCTGTTTTCAACCATTTGCTCAAACTCTTCGTTGGAAATAAAATAGTAGCTTTTACCGTCTATCTCGCCGCTTCGCGGAGCACGAGTCGTTGCCGATATGGATTCGCAGACATCATCTCTGATTTTTGATATTTCCCTGAAAATCGTGTCTTTTCCGCAGCCGCTCGGAGCGGAAAGAATCACCATCAATCCTTTTTTATTCATCAGAACCCTCCGCACTAAATTTGGCTGAAATCTGCTTTAAATCGAGATAAGACAGTATAACGTTATCTGAATCAGTAATTATTATGCTCATCGTCTTTCTGCCGTGCGTTGCGTCGATAAGGCAGCCTTCGGATTTTGCCTCCTGAATTATACGCTTTGCCGGAGCGGATTCGGGACTGATTATGGCGATTATTCTGTCTGTATTAACAAGATTTCCGAAGCCGATATTAATTAAATTCATATTATCACCTTATTCGATATTTTGAATTTGCTCACGGATTTTCTCTATTTCCGCCTTTATATCAACAACCTTGCGCGCAATTTCAACATCATTTGCCTTGGAACCGATCGTATTAGCCTCTCTGTTTATTTCCTGAACAAGAAAGTCCATTTTACGACCGACAGGCTCACTGCTTTCAAGAAATGTGTCAAGCTGGGCTATATGCGAGCGCAGACGCACCGTTTCTTCAGCAACGGCAACCTTGTCAGCGTATACGGCAACCTCTTGAATAATCCTGCTTTCGTCGAGAGAAACATCGCCGATCAGTTCACGTACCCGTGAAATAAGTTTATCGTTATATTCCTTAACAGTCTGCGGAGAACGTTCCTCAACAAATGACACGCAATCAAGGATAAAGCGTTCTCTTGACTGAATATCGGCTTTCATTTTTGCACCCTCAGCCTCACGCATATGTATGAACTTGTCAAGAGCGGAATCAGCAGCTTCCCTTGTCAGTTCCCACAGCATTTCCTCATCCTCATCTGCCTTTCTGAGAAGAAATACATCGGGAAATCTTGCAAGGGATACAGAACCGAAATCACTCGGAATCGAATATTTTTCAGAAAGCTCCCTGAGCGCATTCATATACGCACCCGCAAGAGTGTGATTAACCACCACATCGGCATTTTCGGTATCAAGAGCCTCAACAGTCAAATAACAGTCAATCTTTCCCCTTGACACCTTTGAAGCAATATACGATTTAATCTTATCCTCAAGAAAACCGTACTGGCGCGGCAGGCGGCAGGAAAATTCAAAGAATCTGTGGTTTACCGATTTCATTTCAAAACTGACGGCGTAGCCGTTTTTCTCAACTGACGCTCTGCCGAAGCCTGTCATGGACCTTAACATATCAGTAATTCTCCTTAAATGAACATCAAAATGATTTGTTATATTTTTAATTAAAGTGATTATATAACCATCTTCACACTCAGGTCAATAGTTTGTTCATAAATTATTTACAATATTCATAAAAAATTAAAAAGCAGGGACTTTCCCTGCTCTTCGTATAGTGTTATGTATTGGAATAAAGTATTGCTATCGACTGTGCTTTTCTGGAAATCATATCTGCAAGATATTGAGGAGCAAGAACTTTTATTTTATTTCCGTACTGCATCAACCAGCTTACAAGACCGTCGCTGACTGCGGCGCGGACAGTTGTTTCAAAATGCTCGGTGTCAACTGCGGTGAGAGGAATTTTAACGCCGAATCTGTCTATTATTTCCTCACGCAGGTCAAGACTGCAGAGTATTCTCACCGTATCGGTTTTACCTGAAAACATATTAAACATTTTTGATGAATAGTCGGCGGAATCAAAGCTGTCGCTGTATTCGCTCACTTCACTTATCGGTCTTTGCGGAATATCGGTAATCAGAATTTTGCTCATTCTGTCAAGTCTCAGATTCATAAGATTATCATACTTGTCGTTATTGCAGACCAGATAATAATGATCCTCCTTCCAGATGAGAGCGTACGGCGAAACAATAAATGTTTTCTGCGTATAGGCTTTTCTCTCACGCTTGTCTATATTGCGCCGCTTATATATAAACTTTACCCTTTTCTTATCCTTGATAGCCTCGTAAAGACTGTCAATCGTATAATATATCTCCTCATTATCACACTTGTTCGCACTTTCAAGATATACCTGAGAAGTAAGGGCGGCGGCCTGATTTGACGAAACAAGTCCCTCCAGTTTTTTAATCAGCGATGCTGTCTTTTTCGGTGTTATAAATCCGGCTGATGTAACGGCGTCGATAAGAAGCCGAACCTCCGGCAGTTCAAAACTTCTTGAGGCTATAAAAAAGCCGGCGGCAGGCGGACGTGTTGTTATAATGTCGCAGCCAATTTCCCTTAATACCGCGATGTCGGCGTATATACTTTTTCTTTCACACTTAATTCCCTTTTTGGCAAGCATATCAATAAGTGCAGCGGACGAAACAGGATTCTGCTCGTCCGAGTACTCTTCAAGAAATTTATAGACAAGCAGAGTTTTTAATTTTGATGACTGCATTATAATCACCTCTGCCTGTATTTTAACACTATTTATCAAGATTTTCAACAATGCTGCGGAATATCGGACAGCAATCAACGGAACCGCTCGTTCCGTCCTCAGTCATTACGACAATCGTGTACTGAGGATTATTATACGGATAAAATCCGGCAAACCATGTATTCAGAATTTCCCGTGAATCTTTATAAATTCCGCTCTGTGCAGTGCTTGTTTTTCCCGCGGAGGATTTTTTGTATTCAGCGCTCGCACCTGTTCCGTTTGTGACAACATAGCGCATATATTCCCTGAGAGTACGCGCCGTTTCACTGCTCATAACTCTTACGGGAAGTTTACTGCCGAATTCCGTAAATTTTCCATTGTCGTTGACAACACCCTCAAACACACTCGGAGGTATATACATTCCTCCGTTTGCTATAGCCGAAACAACTGTGGCAAACTGCAGCGGAGTAGTTGTGAGACTGCCTTGCCCGAAACCGAGAAGCGAAAGCTGCCCTTTTGATTTCAGTACTTTCATATCAGGAAAACTGCCGCTTTTAACGCTCCAGTCCGAAGAAAGCTCCATCACTTCTCCGAATCCGAATTTTTCAGACATTTCGGTAAGTCTTTCCGCTCCCAGCATCAATGCGAGATTAATAAAAAAACAGTTGCAGGAATTGGCAAGAGCCTCTCTTATTCCCTGATTCCCATGCGCTTTTTTCTTTTGGCAGGAAAATGTTGTATCTCCCACGGTAATTTCGCCCGTGCATTCATAATTTTGGCTGATACCGCTTTCAAGTGCACAAGCGGCGACAACAAGTTTATAAACCGAACCGACACTATAAGGGGTAAGCGCGCGGTTAAGATAATCGTCCGGTTTACTGTAAATTGCGAGTACCTTGTTGGTGTTGCAGTCAAGAACTGCGACAGCGCCTTTTTTCATATTTTCAGCGGCATTTTCCACACTTTTCTGAATACTGCTGTCAATCGTAAGCGACACGCCCGCCTTTGAATTATAATTGTTTTCAGTAACAGTTCCTTCGTCTCCCTCAAGAAGTCTCCCCTTTGCGTCAACTGTAAAATTAACGCTTTTTTCGCCTATTTCATCATCATACAATTTTTCAGCCGCAGTAATAAGATGTTTTGCCGGCATATCCGAATCGTGGCGCATTCCCGTCTCAAATATTTTGATATGCCTGCATACTGCAAAGCTGTCAATTTTTCTGATTACGGGATACCCCTGCTTTAGTTCATTTATTACTTCCTGCCTTTCGCCGCTGTCAAAAAGAAGATCCAGTTCCGCAAGGCACTTTTCATTCGGTCTTATAACTGCAGAAAGCGATTTGGATTTATTGGTAAGCTTAACCATATTACGGTCATAAACAGTCGGATAGAGTGTATCTATTGTAAGCGTATAACTGTTATACGCCGCAGAGACAGCATAATTTCCGCTGAAAATTATAAATCCGATTCTGCCTCCTATTACAGAAAACAGAAAGCATACCGCAACGGTAAACGAAGTCATACGTTTTTTCATAAAAAAAGCACCCTTGTGTATTATTCACATAGGGTGCATAATTTAATCGTTTTTTCGTCTCAGTATCGCGTATGGGGAAAGTTCACCGTCGAACTTGAATGAATACGTATCAGTCGCCTTATTTGCAGTGCCTGATTTTTCTCCGGCGCTTTCGTTATACAAATCCTCAACGATAATTGTATAAGGCTTTTTATTGGGCTCGACGATTTCAAGCTTTTCTCCTTCAAAAAACCGGTTGCGCTGCTCAACAATAAGTCTGCCGTGCCTGCGTTCCTTATATACTGCGCAAACTTCCCATTCACGAATATATCCGCCGTTGTCGGTTACCTGACCGTTCTGCATTTTTCCGAAATAAAATCCCGTGGTATATTTTCTGTGACTGATTTTTTTCGTTTCGTCAACTATCCACTCAGGAACATTAAAATCATCTGACGGATTTTTATAATACTCATTCAGTGCAGCACGGTAGGCATATGTGGCTGTCGCCGTATAATATTCACTTTTGGCACGACCTTCAATTTTGAAAGAATCAATCCCGGCGGCAATTAACTGTGGGATATATTCTATCATACACAAATCACGCGAATTGAGAATATAAGCGCCGCTGTCATCCTCATTGACAGGGAAAAACTCTCCTTGCCTTTTTTCCTCCATAAGATGATATTTCCATCGGCACGGCTGTGCGCAATTTCCTCTGTTGGCGTCTCTGCCGGTCAGATAATCGGAAAGGACACATCTTCCGCTGAAACTCATACACATTGCTCCGTGAACAAATGCCTCAATTTCAAGAGCAGGATTTGTTTTATCCCTTATGATCCTGATTTCATCAAGCGAAAGTTCACGTGCTGTAACAATTCTTGACGCACCCATTTCATAAAACGCATTTGCGGACTGATAATTGACTATACCTGCCTGAGTAGAAATGTGAATATCCGTATCCGGAGCATACTTCTTTGCGAGCGAAAGAACTCCCATATCGGCAACTATCAAAGCGTCTATGCCAATCATTTCGGCATATTTCAAAAAATCAGGCAAAAGCTCAATTTCACTGTTACGCGGTAAAGTATTGCAGGCAAGATACAATTTTTTATTGCTGCCGTGCACGAACCGAACGGCATCTTTAAGAGCGTCGGCATCAAAATTCTTTGGATTTGTTCTCATTCCGAACATAGAACCGCCAACATATACCGCGTCCGCCCCAAATGCAACTGCAAGCCTGAGTCTTTCAGTATCTCCTGCCGGAGATAAAAGTTCGATTTTTTTCATATCAGTAATTCAGATAAGGAGCATATTTCTGAATTTTTGAGCGGAATTCAGAGTAGTTGGACGCAGTGTAAAGATTACGCTTAGTATCGTGGAAAAAGAAATAATAATCCGTTTCTTCAGGATAAAGCGCGGCTTCAATCGCCTTTATACCCGGATTGCATATCGGTCCTTCGGGCAAACCGACAACAGTTGAGCTTGAATTTGTATTGTAATAATTCAAATAATATTCAGATGTGTGCGCCGAAGTAGAGGAAAGTGAAGGAGCAACCTCATTATTGATATAGTCAGAAGTTGACTGACAGCCGAGAGATGGGTAATTTGTTTTGTCCTTAAGGCGGTTTTCAATAACCGACGCAATAATAGGCATCTGTTCGTTATCACCTGCTTCTGCCTGAACTATTGAAGCGATGGTCATTATTTCATACATTGAAAATCCAAGTTCCTCCGCGCGTTTTCTGTATTCCTCGGGTATTTTTGCTTCAGTGTTTTCAAGGAATTTAGTAATTGCGCCCGAAGCGCTCATTCCCACATAGAAATCATAGGTATCCGGGAAAAGAAATCCCTCAAGCCTGTAAGGAATTGTTTCTTTTTCTTCGAGATTCGCAACAAGCGAGTAGGTAAATTCAGCCGATTCGATAACGGAAATAAGCGACGCTCTGTCACAGACCTCGCTGTTTACAAGCCTGTCAACTATGTCGGGAACAGTAAATCCCTCAGGTATTGTAACGCGTACAACCTCGGAGGTATCGTTTGAGCCTTTCATAGCGGTAAGCATATTTTCAAGACCCATTTTTCCGTTCAGATAATAAAGTCCCGGTTCATAAGGGCCGTCAACGGGAGCCTTAGTCATAACAGCGGTTTCAAGCTTAATAAAAAGCTTACAGAAATTCCTGCAAACAATAAGTTTATTGTCGGCAAGAATATCAATGGCTTTGTCGGGGTCGGTTATCTGCTCGTTGTAGCTCACAGTGACGGAGGATTGATTTTTCGTTATGCCGAAAATGTCATTCAGACAGAAAATCGCATAAACTGAAATCAGCATGGAAACGGCAATAACAATAATGAAAAATATATATGTTGACGCAACGGTAGTTACAGAAGTTTTTTTCAGTGTTTGCTTTCTGGCGGCCGCCGCTGCATTCTTATTTGCTTTTTTCTCATCTCTGATTTTTTTTGCAAAATCTTCATTGGAAAAATAAACGTCATTTTGTCCCGTATCCGAATCAACAGGATTGATTCCGGATTCCGCTGGAGTTTTATTTTCCGGCATAAAACTTCCTCCCTTACACTTCTATAATTTTATTTTCGGTAAACACAAAGTTCACAGATACATCATGTTCATCGGCAGGCAGACTTTCTCTTAAAAATTCATTATAACACAAACCGACCGAAATAGAATTAAATTTTTGTAAAAATCTGTCATAATATCCTTTGCCGTATCCGAGCCTGAATCCTCTGACATCATAAGCAAGCGCAGGAACAACGCAAACCGAACAACTGAAATTGCGTACTTGAGCACAAACGTCTGCTTTAGGCTCTTTTATTCCGAATGCACCGCTTTCAATATCATCAAAGGATTTAACATAATAAAAAATCATATTACCGCACGTATCCATACATTTTGGCAACGCGACAGCCTTTGAGTCCTCAAATGCGCTGTTTAATATCAAATCCGTACAGATTTCGTCCTTAAGCGAAGCGTAACAAAGCACCCGGTCAGCATTTTTGTAAATTTCACTGGAAAGAAAGTTTCTGCATATGTCAGTGTCTTTTTTATTCTTGTCCGAAAGCAGAAGGCGCATGGATTTAAAGTCGTGTCTGAGTTGATTTTTTATCTGCATTGTATTGTGCTTTTAATCGCGTCGGCTGCATCTTCGCCGACAAGCTCCTTAACTATTTCCAGACCGAATTCAACAGATACTCCCGCACCCTTTGCGGTTATAAAATCACCGTCTGTAACAACAAAATCGTCGGATATGACAGCGCCTTCAAGCGCTTCTTCAAATCCCGGATAGCATACTGCATTTTTACCTTTCAGCAAGCCTTTGTGCCCGAGGAGCGAAGGTCCTGCGCAGATGGCACAGATAAGCGCTCCGCACTGAACAGCTTCGTCAATAACGGACTGAACAAAAGATGACTTTTCGAGATTTATAACGCCCTGACTCCCTCCGGGAATAATTACAGCTTCAACATCTTTAAATTCAAATTCGTCGGCGGTAATATCGGCAGTTACAGGGATATTGCACGAGGAATTAACCACCTTTGAATATATGCCGACGGTCGTTACATCCACCTTAG
>CANPXD010000066.1 GCA_947585615.1 uncultured Clostridia bacterium | reverse complement strand
CACCGTCGACGGCATCAAGGATAAAAAATACGTCTATACCCGCGACGAGTATGTCGACATGGTCGACGACGATGTAAAAGGCTGTATTGAGTTTGTCAGCTTGCAGGATCTAAAGGGCTCGATTTACTTCGGCGGAAGATATGAAAAGCTGTCCGAACTAAGCGCAGACAAGGGTATCGAATGGGATATACTCATTGTCGACGAAGCCCACGAGGGCGTTGACACCTATAAAACCGACACGGCGTTTAACCATATCCGCCGCAAGTGGACGCTTCATCTTTCGGGCACGCCGTTCAAGGCTCTTGCGAACGATAAATTCCCCGACAGCGCGATATATAACTGGACCTATGCCGACGAGCAAAAGCGCAAGCGCGATTGGGACAGCTCAAGCGAGCAGGAGAACCCCTATGCGAATCTGCCGCGGCTTTCGCTGTTTACATATCAGATGTCGGACATCGTCAGGGACAGAGTGAAAAACGGAATTGAGCTTGCCGACGACGATATAGAGGAATTTGCCTTCGATTTGAACGAATTCTTCGCCACCAACGAGCAGGGAAAATTTGTCCACGACCGCGATGTGGATAAGTTCCTCGATGCCCTTACCCGTCAGGAGAAGTTCCCGTTTTCAACGTCCGAGCTGCGCGATGAGCTCAAGCACACATTCTGGCTCCTGAACCGTGTTGCAAGCGCAAAGGCTTTGGCGAAGAAGCTGAAGCTTCACCCCGTATTCAAGGATTACGAGGTGATACTTGCCGCCGGCGACGGCAAACTTGACGACGATGATGAAAACGAGAAGTCGTTTGACAGGGTAACAAAGGCGATTTCGGAATATGACAAAACGATTACGCTGTCGGTAGGTCAGCTCACCACCGGCGTGACCATTCCCGAGTGGACGGCTGTTTTAATGCTTTCCAACATGGCGAGCCCTGCGCTTTATATGCAGGCGGCATTTCGCGCTCAGAACCCCTGCCTCTTCCGCGACAGCGACGGAAACACCTACAGAAAGCAGAATTCCTATGTGTTTGACTTCGATCCTGCCCGCACCCTCACTATCTTTGAACAGTTTGCAAACGACCTGATTCCCGAAACTTCGGGTGAAAAGGGCGATTTTGACGACCGAAAGCGCAACGTCAGGGAGCTTCTGAACTTCTTCCCGGTCTACGGCGAAGATGAAGACGGCTCGATGATAGAACTTGACGCCGAGAAAGTCCTCACGATTCCTCGGAGAATCCACGCGAGAGAAGTTGTCGAACGTGGTTTTATGTCCAATTTCCTCTTTGCAAATATCAGTGGAATTTTCGGCGCGCCGAAAGAAATCATCGAAATTATAAACAATATGCAGGCGATAGAAGAGCCGAAACCTCTCGCACCTGCGCCTGTTGATGAAACCACGGCTGACAGCCTGCATTTGAATGGCAGCGGCGAGGTTGAAATACCGAGCGAAATAATCATCGGCACCGCAGGCGATGTTTTCGGCGATAGGATTTACGGAGATCTGGAAGAAAAGCTTACGGAAACCGTCAGGAAAATTCAGGATAATGCAGAGCTGACTCCGGATCCTAAAAAAGACGAACTTAAAATCTTGCGAGAGCAGTTTTCTAAGCCCATTGCGGATACACTTATGGAAACCGCAAAATCGCAATACGGAGATGACCTTAAGAAATCCACGCAAAATCAGTTAGAACGCAAGATACAGGAAGCTACCGACACAATAGTGAGCCGTGAATTCGGCGACTATACCATTCGGGATCATCAGCTTATCAAGGAGCAAGAGGACAAAATCCGGAAAGCACAGCAGTCTGGCGCGACAATGGCTGAAATAACCGAGATCGATGAAATGTATAACGAAAGACGCATTCAAGGCTACCGTGATATGGTGGATAATATCCATAAAAAGCTCCGTGGCGACGAAACGGTTAAAAAGGTCGCCGAATCTATCGTGGAAACGGTAGAAACCGAAAAGTTAAATGCAGAGAAGGATTCCATCGAGGGGAGCATCAGGGATCATCTGCGCGGATTTTCAAGAACCATTCCTGCGTTTTTGATGGCATACGGCGATGAAAATACCACTCTTGAAAACTTTGATTCTCTTGTACCGGAAGAAGTTTTCTGGGAAGTAACCGTAAATCCTCAAAATGGGCAGGGCGTGACGCTTGATCAGTTCCGTATGCTGCGCAACGGCGGGGACTATGTATCGGACAGCGGCGAGAAGAAACACTTTGACGGTCATCTGTTTGACGAAGTAGTGTTTAACGATGCCGTGCAGGAGTTTATGAGAAAGCGGACCGAGCTTGCAGATTATTTTGAGCCCGATCACACCGGCGATATTTTTGATTATATTCCTCCGCAGAGAACCAACCAGATATTCACGCCGAAAAAAGTCGTGAAAGATATGGTGGACAAGCTGGAGCAGGAGAATCCGGGCTGCTTTGATGATCCGAATGCTACGTTTGCGGATCTATATATGAAATCGGGAATGTATATAACCGAGATCGTAACAAGACTTTATCAGAGCGACCGTCTGAAAGCGCTTTATCCCGATAATGCCGAAAGACTGAACCACATCTTTGCAAATCAGGTCTACGGCTGCGCTCCAACGGAAATCATATATAGAATATGCCTGCGTTATATTCTCGGATTCAGCGACGAGATATACATTGAAAAGAATAATATCCGCTTGTGTGATACATTGGAATTTGCCAAGAGCGGAACAATGGAAGAAGAGCTGAGAAAACTGTTCGGAATATGATTCTATAAAATGAGGCATAACCGCATTTTTTCCATCTTAAACCATATATTATCCTCCTGAAGCGTCGCTTCAATAATACTTCAGGAGGATTTTTATGTCAAAATTAATGTGTTGGGTTTTGAACAGGTTGAATTAAGCGTAATCGCCATTTTTCCACTTTCCACTATAAATGACGTTTCCGTCAATGTCATATTCAGTTCCTGACCCGTGATATTCGCCGTTTTTGAATTCACCCTTATATTTTATCTGACCGTTTTCAAAGTATAAAGTGCCCTTGCCATCGTATAGGTTATCCTTTTCTTCGCCATCATAAAATAGATATTTTCCTGAGTATTCGGTGAAGTCGCCATTTTCTTCATCATCTTTAAAGATGCCGGAACTTACTGCGTTAAAATCTACTTGATCAACTACGGGCAGTTCTATAAGCGGCGCTAACGAAACCATTAAGTCGAGTTCCCTTGAAAACAGATTTCCTTTTCCATCGCGCTTTCCTTCTTTGAACATACCTTCATATTCCACAAAATTTACCCATGCAGCGTAATAGTTTGCGTATTCTTGGCTGTCTTGACTGTATTTGCAGAACTGTTCGAAAGAGCTTTGCTCATATTTTTCAGGTTTATAAAATTCAAGACCGTATCCGTCGAATCAGCCGTCCTTGAATTTGCCGATATACAGAATGTCATAAGCGTGGTTATTATATGTAAAAAGTCCGTAATACTGTTTGGCCTGTCCGTAAAGTATTCCGTATCCGGAAGCAAGATTATCTTTTGTTTCTCCCATATATAAGTAATCGGTGCGCTCTTTTGTAATCTTATACTGTGTTTTCCCAAACAAGTTGGCGCGTTCCATATAAGTTGGAGTTATTTCGGAGGTATTATTGAGCCAATTTGCTAATTTTTCCTGCTTAGAATCGAAATGATATACAGACATATTGTTAGTGTTGACCCAGTTTTCTTGATATTGCAGAAAGCTTATTTTTCCACCTGAAGAATTTTGAGACGCATTGTCCTCGGCTGTTTTGATCGATGTGTTGTGATTATATACAGCCCATATAATCACAATGAATATTATGACACCCAAAACATTCCAAATAGAATTATATTTTTCTTTTTTATCGCTTTTGTTGCTCATTGTTTTGCCCTCTCTTTAATCAAAATAAGAAAATAATATATCATATGGTTCTGCGTATGGATAATATCTGGTAACGCCTAATATATTTGCTATGCAAAAATCATCACCAACCCAGACACTACACATGTCGTTATTGTATTCTATTGATGATGAATATTCGCCACCGCTATATGTAATGGTTTCGGTGCCATTAAATAAATAATAGGTGGGCATGCCAAGAATAGTATATACGTCTGCACCATTCATACTTCTTTGACCGTTGATATATAAGCCTACTCCTTCCTCTGTCGTTGGCTCACCCCATGAATCATATTCGACATCTTGGCTTAAATACATTTCAATCATAAGATCCCTGACAAGGTCGGTTTTTTGAGGTCTGGAATAATTTTCATCCATTCGATAAAACCAAAATCCATGTGACGGATATTTCTGAACCATTTCGCCGTATGTCATGTTGCTGCCGAGGTCTAAAGCCCAATCGGTTATAAGTCCCGACATATTTTCATAATCTACTATTTTATGCTCAATTAAAGGCGGTTCAATGAAATCGCATACTTTTATTGTGTAAAGACAGCTTCTGTATCTGCCGCTTTGTTCTTCTTCGGGGCAATATATCTTTTCAAGTTCATCTTCATAAAAGTACATTTTTCCCATAGGATTGAAAGGATCACTGCATTCGTAAATCAGTTTTCGGTCTCTGTCAGGAAGATTTATAAGTGTTTGTTGTTCAAATTTTGAGGGGTCTTTAGCGAAGCGCATATGATAAAGCCCATCGTTTTCTTCATAGCCGCTGAGAAAAGATGTCGAGAATATATCATTTGTAAATGTTAGGTTATACTGGCATTGAAAAATATCCAAGTCATAAAAATATAGGAAATAATCCAACTCATACATTTCTTTTGGATTCAAAAATCTTATGACAGCATAATTCATTTTATCTTCTATAAGCTCTGTAACGGTAAAATAAATTTCGCTTGAAAAAGCTTCTCCGTTATCATCTTGTCCATATGTGGCAATTATTCCGCGATTTTGCGATGAATCATATCCTAAAAAATCAAGAGTAATGTCTGCAACTTCACTATGATATTCTCCTGTGGGTACCCACTTCGGAATAGGCTGAGTTTGCAAAACAGTCTGATTATATTCGGTTGCTTCAGTGCTTTCGTATTGTGACTCGCTGTTTTTGGGGTGTTCGGTTTCACCGGGCACTGACGGTAACTTAATGTCGTTATAAGTTGCTTGCGGCTGCTCAGTGGCGGCAGCTGTTGATGCTGCATTTGGAATTCTTTTTTCAACATTATTATTTGAAGAATATGATTTATCTGCGCATGAGGTCAGTAACATCGTCGAAGCAGATACTTTGAATAATCGTTTACAAAGTTGCATAGGCAATTAAAAACTTCTTCGCTGTTGGCAAAAGCTTCTCTGCTTTTTTAAATTTGGAATCTGTAATAGAATCTGAAATGGTATCGCCTATGCCGCGAACTATGCCTGTTCCTGCATTAAGAAGACCCGCTTTAAAAGATCCTACTATAGCGCCTTTGATTCCGAAAATAGCTGCGGTTTGAATGTGATATTTCTTTATCGCGTAAAACTTCATTTTCGTGCTGAATAATGCCATTGATTCCGTTTGAAATATAATCAACAGAATCCTCGGGATCTCCGTAAGTTTCAGTAATCATATTCAAAAGCCCGTCAAAATCAATGTAATCAACCCCATAGTCCATCAAAATTGCTATTCCGTATTCAATGGCACATGAATATTTAGAAACAGCATCCCCAAATCTTGATCTATAATAGTATCAAAGGTGTGGATCATGCTCTTGTACTCTTTTCTGAAATCAGCGACTAAAGTGTCTGCCTTTTTCATGAAGTCGCAGTATAATTGATTATAGTTACATAAATTCTTATCGAATTTTATAGTTCTGCCCTGAATAGCAAAAGATTTTTCGATTTGCAGAGGAACGGGCAGACTCTCCGAAGTGTTGCTGCAAACCTTATGACCACAGAAGGGACAGAAATTCTGACCTTCAGAAAGTTCACTTTTGCAGTTTTCGCAAATCATTGATTTAACTCCTGTTCTTTGAAAACTTGTCAGATGAAGAGCTCAAACCCAATTCTATCAATTCCTTGAGCAGTTCATTTTGAGCTTTTTTAGGGTGTTCAGCCTTGAGCTTTTCTATTTTTTATTCATATCCTCCGGCACATAAATGGCGAGTCGCTTTGCCTCAGTCATTATACGTTCCTCCGTGATATACTGTAATAAGTGGTTCACTGTCAAGAGAAAAAGCAATTTTTCGATGTTTCTTTGCAAAACACTTTACAACTTTGCTCCATCGGTGTATAATGTAAATAAGTATATGTGAGGTGATATGATGGCGACTGACAAACCGCGTTATACAGTATCTGTAGATAAAGAGCTTTTCCGGAAGATAGAAGATTTTCGGTTTGAAAACCGCTATCAAACTCGTTCTGAAGCAACCGTAGAGTTGATTCGCCTTGGTCTTGAGGCATCAGAAAAAGAAAAGTCACGATTGGATAATGCTGGTGATTCAAAAAATAATAAATAGAAATTCAGCGAAGGCATTACGCCTTCGCTGTTTTCTGTCCAAAGAAAACCACCGGCACTGCCGGTGGCTTCAAAGAACTTTAGTTTTGCCCAGTTAAATAGCCGAGCGAAGCGAGCGCCGCAAACAAGCAACTTACTAAATCGCCGCAAATTATCGTTAAACCGAAAACGGTTATTTTAATAGCGGTACCACAGGCTAAAAGATAAAAGCTCGTTTTACATGCCTAATTTATCCGCAAAATCAGCCATAGCCTCGGAAGCCTTGATCTGCTGCGGGCAGACGGCTTCGCAGCTCCTGCAGCCTATACAGGCGCTTGGCAGCTTGTCGTTCGGATACGAGGACAGCGCCATCGGCGCGATAAATCCGCCTTCGGTGAAGCAGTGTTCATTGTAAAGAGCCAGCAAAGTCGGGATATCCAGTCCCTGCGGACAGTGGCTCACACAGTACCGGCAGGCGGTGCAGGGTAGGACGATCTTACGCACCATTTCATTCGCCATAGCCAGCAGATTTTTCATTTCTTTCTCGGAAAGGGGCTTTTCTTCTTGGAATGTCCGGATATTTTCTTTCATCTGCTCCAGGTCTGACATGCCGGACAGCACGACAGTCACCTCGGGAATGGACTGTAAGAAGCGGAACGCCCATGCAGGGATCTTCTCATCGGGACGCATAGTTTTTAATCTTGCCTTTTCCTCATCTGTAAGATTTGCCAGACGACCTCCCCGCAGCGGTTCCATCACCCAAACGGGAATATTGTATTTTTTCAGAAGCTCCACCTTTGCTTTGGCATCCTGGAAGCTCCAGTCAAGATAGTTCAGCTGAATTTGGCAGAATTCCATGCTGCTGCCGTATTTTTGCAGGAAGCGCTCCATCACATCATAACTTCCGTGCGCGGAAAATCCGAGATGACGGATCCTTCCGTTTGCTTTTTGCTTCATCAAATAGTCATAAAGCCCGTACTTTTCGTCAAGATACGCGTCAACATTCATCTCGCAGACGTTGTGGAACAAATAGAAGTCGAAGTATTCAACTTGACATTTTTTCAACTGCTCCCGGAAAATGGCTTCCACCTTGTCCTCGGCAGGCGTCTGGAAGGTGGGAAATTTCGACACCGGCAGGAAGCTCTCCCGCGGGTGGCGCTTGACAAGGGCTTCCCGGATCGCGGTCTCGGAAACGCCGTCATGATACACATAGGAGGTATCAAAGTAGGTAAATCCCCGCTTTAGGAAAAGGTCTACCATCTGTTTGAAATGTTCCATGTCGATGTCTGTTGCGTTGCCGCTTTTCTGGGGAAGGCGCATCAGCCCAACCCCCAATTTCTTGATTTCACTCATTGTCGGTTCCTCCTGTTATTTATTTTTCATTGATATATGGTTGTATCATTGCCGGCATAAACAGCCTGCAAAATTCTTTTGTGCGTTCCTCAAAACTGTATGCGCCGCCGGACATATCCCAACAGAGCATTTCACCGTAGATCACATCTACCAGCGCGACCGCGAGCGCGTCTACGGGCGTATCGTCCGTCAGCTCGCCCCGCTCGATTCCCGTTTCAATCATACCCTTCATGGAATCAATATCCACGCGGAGTTTGTCCGTATTGTACGGAGCCTCCCCAAGATCGGGGTCTACGGTATTGCGCACCCATTCCTGACAGAGCTTCAGCCCGTCCCGTTCAATATGCCCCGAAAAATTCACCATGTAAAATTCCAGCCGCTCCATAAACGGACCGTCATATGCCTGCGCCTCCTCATAAATTCCCTGATACATCTCTCGGCTCAATTCAAAAACAACGTCCTCCTTGCGCTTGAAATAGGTGTAGAACGTGCCGTTTGAAACGCCGCAGGCTTTTGTAATCTCTTCGATTGATGTGTTGACCAAGCCTTTTTCACCTATCAGCTTTTTCGCCGTTTCCAAAAGCTTGCGCCTGGTTTCCAGCGCGGCAATCTGCCGGTTTGTCATTTTCTTTTCCACGACATCATCTCCTTTGACGATTTCATTATATTATATTCAATGAATAAAAGTTAATGACTTTCAATCATTTTTCTGCCGGGTATAAGAATTAGGAAAGAATCGATTGTATAAGAACTCCCTCCAATCCGAAAACTCGGAATGGGGGAGAAGGTATTTTATTGTTTCCATCAGATCGAGTCAGCCAAAGCAGCCGCCTACTTTTTTGAACGCTGCGTCGAATCGGGTGACCGTGTGCCCCTTTGCTTCCGCTGCCTTGATAAAAGCGTCGGTCATTGCAAAACCGTTTCCGTTTTTGCGGGAACTGCCGGTAATTACAACTATTTTTTTACTCATGATTGTTACCTCCAGTTTCTGCGGGATTGACTTTTTCCCATCTCATACTATAATTATATCGCCAACTTATCAAAAAACAAGTATGCACATCGGGGGCGATACTTACCGAATGGAAAGCGTAAAAATAAGAGTATTGAATGTATTCAGAACGCAAAATTAGAGGACACCGGCTTTAATTACACGATGTCCTTGATACAGGGTAAATACAAAATGTTTATTCTCTATGCTCTGGCGTGGTTTGGGTTGTTCGCTTCAATGAGATGAAAAAATTTATCGGCAGCATTTCCTATAAAACTCTCGGTTCAACGCTCAAAGAATTGGAAGCTGACGATTTCGTCCATCGTGAGGAATACCCGCAAATCCCGCCGAAGGCGGAGTACAGTCTGACCGAACGGGGCAAATCCTTGATGCCGATTTTAGACCAGATGTGTACTTGGGGTGAGGAGCACAGGAAGAAATAAAGGCTTATTGCGAGTATATGAGCCTGTGACCGGCAAGGACTTGATCGAGGCGGGAATTGAGCCGTCGGAGCGATTTTCGGAGTATCTTGACTATGCGCATAGGCTGCGGCTTGCGGGAGTGGATAAAGCCTCTGCGCTGAAGCAGACGTTAGCTTTGGCGAGAAAAACGGAGAGAGGGGACAAGGAAAAGAATGCAGTTTATTTTGACAATGAAATTATGGAATGATTGAAAATGAGCTTTAGCAGTTTATATAAAATATATGATGCAGTTAAATCTCAAAAAGAATTTTCGGATTATGAAAACGACATCAAGACCAATATGAAAATTCTGAACACAAATCCATTTTTCTATTTTTTTCTTCCATAAAACCTCCGCAAAAAACCGGATAAAACGGCAGGCATCTCAGCCTGCGGTCTTATCCGGCATTACATTTCATATGAACGTTTTGCCCTCCGAACCGGCAAGGGGTATTATAGCACGGTGGGGAGGGAATGTCAAGGAAGCGGCGGCTTGTTTGTTTTGTAATCTCCCATCACCATCTTCTTTGTCAGATCTCCGAAGCTTTTATCATACTGCGCCTGAGTGATAGCTCCGCGCTCCAGAAAGTCATCGAGGATGCGCTTTTGCCGCAGGTATAGCTCTTTCTTCTTTTCTTCGGGCGAAAGTCTGCTCCGGTTGTCCTGCTCAGTCACCATCATTTTATCGCTCCATAATCCACTCTGATGTACTTGCT
>CANPXD010000065.1 GCA_947585615.1 uncultured Clostridia bacterium | reverse complement strand
ATAAGATTAAAAATAAGCTCAGGCACAAAAGAAACCGCTCTTAAAAGAAAATTTGACAATACTGTTATAGGTGTATCAAGCAGTCCGGTGAAGAGCAGAAGAAGAAGTGCTATCATCATATAACGCTCGTAGTTCAGGTATTTATAATAATATTTATCGGGAATAATATATCCTATGAGCTTTGAGCCGTCGAGCGGCGGTATCGGCAACAGATTGAACACGGCAAGAGAAATATTTACTATTGCCGCGTAGCTGAAAAGGGCCGCAATAAGAGAAAGCACGGAGACGGTAATATTAAACTGTATCAAAATAATATTAACAAGATAATAAAGGCAAACGCAGATAAAGCTCATAACAATATTTGCACATGGACCCGCAAGTGCAGTAAGCGCCATGCCTTTTTTCGGATTTTTAAAGTTTCTTGCATTAACAGGAACAGGCTTTGCATATCCTATCCCGAATAAGAATATCATAATCGTTCCCAATAAATCAAGATGTTTAAAGGGATTTAATGAAAGTCTGCCAAGATTTTTTGCAGTATGGTCCCCCATTTTGTCCGCCATCCATCCATGCGCCGTTTCGTGCACCGGCATACAACAGAATATAACAAAGACTCTCGACAATACGGTTACCAGCACCTGAGTCGGGTCTCCGTATCTGAATAAGCTGATTAATGACATAGCACACTTCCTATTTTTGCGTTTTAATTATACGGTTGTTGCCGTACATATCGTTTATTAAAAGCGGATCTTTGAATCCATTTTCTTTTAAAATATCTGTAACTTCTCTGCCCTGTTCATTTCCTATTTCAAGGAAAAGGAGACCGCCATCTTTGATTTTGTCTTTCCATTTTTCGGCAATACATCTGTAAAAATCAAGTCCGTCATCTCCGCCGTCAAGCGCTTCGGCAGGTTCTTTTTTTACCTCGTTTTGAAGTAGATTCATCTCCGATGTTTTGATATAAGGCGGATTTGAAACGATTATATCTGCCTGTGAAAGGCGCGGCGGGTCATAAATATCTGCGTTAATATTTATAACATTTGAAAAGCCACGTGAATTTTTTTTAAGATATTCCATTGCATCCGTGCTTTTTTCAACGCAGTAAACCGTGGCATCTTTTACCGCTTTCGCGACGCTGATACCGATACAACCGCTGCCTGCGCACAAATCAAAAACCACGGGGATGTTCATTTTTCGCGCGGCTTCAATAACAAGAGCGGTAAGTTCCTCTGTTTCGGGACGGGGGATAAGCACTCCCTCTCCGACGAAAAATTCAGAGTCATAAAAATCCCATTTTCCGATAATATACTGAAGCGGCTCTCCGCTTTTAAGCCGCCAGAGCATATCGGCAAAAGAGCGCATCACAACACTGTCGTTTTTATGAAACGCATATTCGCTGTTTTTTATTCCTACGCAGTGGCAGGAAAGACAAAGCGACTTGAACTCAGCCTCTTCAACGCCATTTGCGCTCAGAAAATAAACTCCGTAATTATACGCATCGGCAAGTGTCACTTTATTTCATCATCCTCCGGATTATCCGTAATAACAGCCTTCAACGCAGTTATGCCAACTTCAATAATATCGTCTGTAGGCTCCTTTGTCGTCAATCTCTGCATCCACAATCCGGGAGCCGAAACAATTTTGACAAAAAGATTATCATGCCGACCGGCATATTTTATAAACTCATAACCGACGCCCATAATGAGCGGCAGAAAAAGCAGTCTGAGCAAAAGCCAAAGAACACGTACCGCAGCAATTTGGGGAAATATTTTTGCAATAATTGTATAAATAACAATGCTGAAAATGAGGATTACAAATATAAACGATGTTCCGCATCTCGGGTGAAAACGGCTGCATTTTTTTACATTCTCAACCGTAAGTTCCTCGCCTGCCTCATAGCAGGCAATTGATTTATGTTCCGCGCCGTGATACATAAAAGTGCGCTTTATGTCTTTCATCCGACTGACAGCGGCTATATAGATAACAAAAATCAAAATCTTTAAAAAACCTTCAATAAGCCCCTGAAAATTTGTAAGCGCATTTGAAGTCCACTCGTTCAGCTTATTGAAAAACAGCACGGGAAAATACATAAAAAGCAGAAAAGCAAGAATCACTCCAAGAACAGAGCCGAGCATCATTACAAAATTCATCAGCTTGTCGCCGAATTTTTCTGTGAGCCATTTTTCAAATTTTGAGAGGTTTTCCTCATCATAATCATCCATTCCGGAAACCTCGGCGGAATACATCAGCGTTTTATATCCAATTACCATAGATTCAATAAAGTTGACAAATCCTCGAATAATCGGCAGACCGAGAAATTTCACCTTATCCCGTATATGCTTTACACTGTGGTATTCGGTTATAATCTCTCCCTGAGGATTCCTCACCGCAGTTGCCATTCCCTTGGGTCCCTGCATCATAATTCCTTCTATAAGAGCCTGCCCGCCGACAGACGTTTTATGGCTTTTTTTCTCACTCATCAAAATGATTACCTTTCAAATTTATGTCCTCATCTGTGACCTCATCCGATTTCGATTCCGACATATCAATTTCCTTTTTTGTCGGCACGCTGTCAACCGGAAGATAAATGGTAACGAGAGTCCCCTTGTTTTCCTCACTGTCTATTTCAAGCCTGCCATTGTGCAGACTGATAATTTCATTCGTTACGGCAAGTCCGATTCCCGAACCGCGGACCGCGGCATTTGCCTTGTAAAATTTCTCCTTGACGTGTGGAAGATCCTCTTTTGATATTCCGCATCCTTGGTCCGCTATGGAGATTTTAACGGCGTCCTTTCCGTCAAGCTCGGAGAATTCAGCCTTTACAAATATCTTGCTTTGAATTTTGGAATATTTAAGCGCATTGTCAAGAATATTCATAAACACCTGCTTAAGCCTGTTCGGGTCCGCATTTGCAGGTGCTGGGAAATCCGGTATGCTGTATTTTACCTCAATTCCCTCGCGCATTGCCCTTTCACGGAAGGTGAAGACGGTTTCGTCAAGCTCGGCAAAAACATCCGTTTTCATAAGCCGCAGAGTCATTCTTCCGCTTTGGAGTCTGCTGAAATCAAGCAATTCTTCAACAAATCCTTCAAGACGTCCTGCTTCGCTTACAATAATCTGCAGCCCTTTCGCCGTTATCTGGTCGTGTTCCTTGTCAATACCGAAAAGCAGGGTTTCTCCCCATCCCTTGATTGATGTCAGCGGCGTGCGCAGTTCGTGGGATATTGTTGAAATAAAATCGTTTTTCATTTTGTCGGCAGTAGAAATATCCGCTGCCATTGAATTGATTGAGTCGGAAAGATCGCCAATCTCATCATCATATTTTTTCTCAATCCTGACGTCAAGGTTTCCGCCTGAAATTTCCTTTGTGGTGTTGGTAATTTCCCTTAAAGGGATAATTATTGAACGTATGAAAAATATATTCGAAAAAAGTATTATGGCAAATACAATCAAAAGAGAAAGGAAAATCATCAAAATAAGATTTCGTATCTGTCTGTCGATTTCCTTTATTGAAGTCATAACGCGGACTGCGCCGACAATTTTCCCCTCTGAATTATGTATGGCGCGCGTTATAGCCATAACCTTCGCTCCGCCGCTGTTAATTCTTCCGACATAACGGCTGTAGCCACTGTCGTCTGTCAGAGCGGCATCATAATCAGGCATCTCGGCGCTTTCCTCAGCAAAACCGTTTGATGACGCTATAACATTTCCCTCGTTATCCAGAACCCATAGCGTGGTTTTATCTTTATACGAATAGCTGTCCATAAACAACGCGGCAGACGATTCAAGCGATGTTCCGGAATCAAGATTGGCAGAGAAATAACTCACTGCCGTTGTTGAAGCGCCGCTGGACAAAATACTTTCAACCGAGCTATAGTAATACATTTTTATTGATACGGCCGCAACAACAAAAACGATTATGAGAAAGAGGAACACAACGCCGATTATATTTATAATCCAGCGCTTTGTGATACCCTCAAATCTGAAATTTTTAAATAAATTGATTGCCTTTTTCTTCATTTTCAAATATGTGAAAAGTAAAATTATTTATCCTTGGTGACCCACTTGTAGCCGAGTCCCCAGATTGTTATCAGTCTTTCGGGATTTGAAGGATCATCCTCAACCTTCATACGGAGTCTGCGAATATTTACATCTACAATTTTTTCATCTCCGAAATAGTTTTCGCCCCAGACGGTTTTAAGTATATCCGTTCTGCTGAGGGCGGCATTCGGATTTTTAAAGAAATACTCTATAATCTGAAACTCTACCTGGGTAAGCTCTATATAGCTGCCGTCTTTCATAAGCGTACGGTTGCGCAGATTAAGTTCAAACTGATCAAGGCGTATCTTTTCACCTGTGGTATCATTTTTTCTGAAACCTCTTGTCATTTCCACACGTCTGTATACGGCGTCAACACGTGCCATAAGCTCACTCGGAGAAAACGGCTTTGTAACATAATCATCAGCGCCTACGAGAAGCCCGGTGACCTTATCCATCTCCTGTGTTTTGGCAGAAAGCATTATTATACCGAGATCGGGAGTCTGTCGTCGCAGTTCTTTGCAAACTGTCAGTCCATCTGTCTCAGGCATCATAATATCAAGAATCACAACGTCGAAATCGCCATTTTCGCTGTTGAAAATATCAAGCGCAACAGCTCCGTTTTCTGCCTGAACAACATCATATCCGCTTCGCGTAAGATTAATTACGATAAATTCGCGGATTGACTCCTCGTCCTCTGCAACAAGTACCTTTTTCATTGTCTATTCTCCTTCATACGCCTTAATCATGTTTTTCAAATCATCCGTTGTGATTTTTATATTGGCATCATTGCCGCATACGGCAAGATAAACGTATCCCGAATCACTCATTATTTCACTGTAGCCCGAATACTCCTGCGCATTTTCATTGTAATGCGACCTGAGCAGAAATACAATACTGAAAATCAGATTGTCGTTTTTATCGCTTACGGTCAGGGACGACTTATCCGTATCATAAGAAACAGATATATTTTCAAAATAATCATCGGGAACTATTATCTGATAGTTGTCCTTTTCCACCGCAAGCGAATAACATTTGTGGTCGAGCACCGAATTTTTATATTGCTTCCATACTACTGCCGCGACCTGAGGAGGAACATACGGACTGTCTGACGCATCAAGGGGTATTTCCATGTAACCGTCACCGTCAATATCACAGCTGGTAAGCATTGCCAGGCGCGTCGTTTGCTTTGTAATTCCCGTTGAATAGCTGTAAAACGGAGAAATTATCGTATCGTAATAATCAGACCACGTTATGATCTCGGTAAGCATCTGCGAGCCGTTTGATTTTACCGCGTCTGCGTAAACATTGACACGGCCGTCCTCATTTTTACTTTTTATACTTTTATAAGAGCTAATGTGACCGTCAAGCTTTGTGCTGCCAAGAGATTTCAGACTGTTATCGTTCAGCGTATACAAAACGGCATTTGCCGAAATGGAATCGCCGCTGTCAACTGTAAACACCATTAATTCATCTGATTTATCCGAATCTATATCAACGGCTATATAATCATTCATTGTAATGCTTCTGCCAGTCTTTTCAAGCGCAAAAGCCCCGTCGCTCTTTGTCTGCATATATACGGAAAGCGTGTGACTCCGTGAATTGATAAATGAATCCCATAAAACTATAAATTCAGGGACTTTGTCTCCGTTTAAATCTCTGAAATCTATTGAATAAAGGTCGGAACCTTCGCCTTCGATATTATAGGCAACACTCCAAGTATCATCAGCCTTTATAATAACAGCCATATCAACCGTTCCGGGTTTTTCGGCAGGCTCGTAAAAGGCTATTGCTTCCTTGTTGCCGTCAGAATCAATGTCGTAGAAAATATAAGAACTTCTGAATTCGCCGCCGACAGGAGTTTTCAGCAAATATCCGTCCTTGCAAAAATTGTCCATGGCGCTCTGAACACCTGCATTGTCGCCTGACGGCGGAACAGGAGAAATCAGCTCGTCAACAGATGACGCAAGCCTGAATGAGCAGCCGCCGAAAAGCAAAGCCACCGTAACAAGCAGCAGAACAGACTTTGCATATTTCAACAATTCGTCACTCCCTAATGTAACAAAAATGAATACAGTTTTAACATCATTGTAATATTATAGCATTATATATTTACAAAATAAACATTTTTTTTAATATTTTTATATTAAGATTACAAAATAAACCTTTTTAAGTTACAACAACAGTAAAAAGTTCCCGGCTTTCTCATTGCAATCCGGAAGCTTTTTAACGCTTCATAAAAAATCAGGCAGAAGACCATCTGAATTCTGCCTGAAATCAATTTATTCATAAACCGAGCGCCTTAGCTGACCGATATACGGTAAATTTCTGTATTTCTGATTATAATCAAGTCCGTAACCTACAACAAATTCATCCGGTACATCACAGCCGACATAATCGGGTGTAATAGGTGCAACTCTTCTTTCCGGCTTATCAAGAAGGGTAACGATTTTAATTGAATTTGCTCCCCTTGTTTTAAGAATATCCGAAACGTATTTGAGTGTCCGTCCGCTGTCCAGAATATCTTCAACAATGAGTACATCATAGCCGTTAAGATCAATATCTATATCCTTTGTTATTTTCACTCTGCCTGAGGATTCAGTGCCTGCACCGTATGAGGAAACAGACATAAAATCTATACTGAGCGGAAGATTGATATTTCTCACAAGGTCTGTCATAAAAAACACACAGCCCTTGAGAATTCCCAAAACAAGGAGCTTTTTATCCTTAAAATCCTCTGTTATCTTTTTTCCGAGACGAGCGTTTATCTCTTTAAGTTGTTTCTCGGACACAAGAATCTTTTCAATATCAGTCAGCATCTATAAAACCTTGCCTTTCCATCACTTAAAACAATGCTTCAGCGTTCCTCTCTGAAATATGACAAACCCAAATGAGCAGGCGGCTGATTTTCCCTCTTTTTTCTAAAGCTTACAAAAAGCAGAACAAGAACGGTTATAACATACGGTATCATCTCAAGCAGTTTTGTCGTATAGTTGGGAAGTGTGATTCCGAGAATCCCCGGGAGGAACTGGTATAGCCAGTAAAGAAATCCGAAAAGATACGAACCCCATATAGCGTTTAGAGGTTTCCACGTTGTGAAAATAACAAGCGCAAGAGCAAGCCAGCCAAGCGACTCGATTATTGAGGTGGTTGACCAGATACCGTTATTGTAATCAATGGTGTAAAACAGACCGCCGATGCCTGTAATTCCTGCGCCGAGGCAGGTTGCGGCATACTTGTATTTTGTTACGGGAATTCCCGCGGCATCTGCCGTTGCGGGGTTTTCTCCAACGGCTCTGAGATTCAGTCCCGCACGCGTTTTATTAAGTATCAGATGTACCGTGACGGCGAGAATAATTGCAAGATAAACAAGAAAACCGTATGAGAAAAAGAGTCTCCCGACAGTTCCGGGAACAAAACCGAATATATCCTTTGCAAATACGCCGTTAGCGTAAAGTGCGGCGGCATAAACCTGATCTTTCATCAGAAATGCACCGAAGACGTTTGCAAAGCCCGTTCCGAAAATGGTTAGCGCAAGTCCCGTAACATTCTGATTTGCCTTGAGAGTAACCGTAATAAAGGCATACACCAGACCACCGAGCGCAGCAGCGGCAAATGACGAAAGCATAGCTATTACGATGCAGACGAAAGCATTTGGATTTTCAGCAAGTGATTCATAATAGAACGAGCTTACAAAGCCTGCAAACGCTCCGAGATACATAATTCCGGGAACGCCGAGATTAAGATGACCTGCTTTTTCGGTGACAATTTCGCCGAGAGAACCGTACATAATTATTGTTCCGAAGGAAATAGCAGCGGTAAACCAAGCAATAAATATATCCATAGCTTATTTTACCTCCTTGCTTTTTTTGCGAAAACTCACTTTATAATCAATAAAGAATTCACAGCTGAGAATGAAGAAAAGAACAATTCCGGAAACGATGTCTGACAAATAGGAATTAAGACCGTACTGAGACGCGATTCCTGCCGCTCCGCGCTGAAGGAAAATCAACAGAAAAGCAATTCCGGCCATTGTAAACGTGTTAAATTTGGCTATCCACGCAACAATGATTGCGGTAAATCCGTTTCCGCCCGCTGTTTCGGTGGATATTGTCTGATCCTTTCCGGATACTGTAAGGCAGCCGATAAGACCGCATATAGCACCCGAAACAGCCATTGTGCGTATAATGACCTTTTTGACGTTTATTCCCGCGTATTTCGCTGTGTTCTGAGATTCACCGACAACGGCGATCTCATATCCGTGCTTGCTCTTTTTAAGGTAAAAATACATAGCAATCGTAAGAATAAGCACAACTAAAATATTTATTGAGTACCTTTGATTGAAAATCTGTGGAAGAAAATTAATATTAAGCTGCGGCATCCAGCCGAGAAAACTATCCGAATTTATTTTTCCGAGCGCGGAGGCACGGCCGCGCCACAGCTCGGTCATACACGCAACAAGCTGTATCGCAATATAATTCATCATAAGTGTGAACAACGTTTCGTTTGTGTTCCACTTCGCCTTGAACACTGCGGGAACGATTCCCCAAACTGCGCCTGCAAGAATGCTGACAGCAATCATCACTATTATTACCAGCGTATTGTTCAGCCCGTCGTCACAATAATACATAACAACCGACGCGGCCAGTGCGCCCGCAAGAACCTGCCCCTCTGCACCAATGTTCCAAAATCGCATTTTAAAAGCGGGAGCAAGGGCAACACCTATTCCGAGCAGAAGTACCATATCGCGCAGAGCCCAGCTAAAACGCGACAAATTTCCGAAAGATTCCTTGAACATAACGCCGTAAACAGAGAAAAACGATATATCCGTTATGGAGGTAACAATTACTGCGTTTATTGACAGAGCAATAACAATCGCAACAAGTCTGATTACTATCGAATTCATTGTTGATATGCTCTCTCTTTTTGCAATCTGCACGAACGGTTCAGACTGCTTATGTGATTTTTTACTCATCCGCCTTTACCTCCTTTTCAAGCTTTGTCATAAGAAGACCGATTTCTTCCTTAGTCGTTTCACTGCCGTTCACTATTCCGTTCATTTTTCCGCCGCAAAGCACAAGAATTCTGTCGCATAGCTCAATGAGAACGTCCAGATCCTCTCCGACATAAATTACCGCGACCCCCTTTTTCTTCTGCTCATTCAAAAGGCGGTAAATAGTGTACGAGGTGTTTATATCAAGACCTCTGACGGCATATGCCGTCATAAGAACGGTCGGGTCAGCGGAAAGTTCTCGTCCGACAAGAACCTTCTGAACATTTCCGCCCGAAAGCTTTCTAACGGGAGTATTTATGGACGGTGTCGAAACAGCAAGCTCGTCCCTTATTTTTTTGGACAGTTTTTTCGGAACAGACGTTTCAACGAACGGAGTATGACCGTCATTATATGATTTTAGCATCATATTCTCCGTCATTCCCATTGAACCGACAAGTCCCATTCCGAGTCTGTCCTCGGGGACAAAAGAAAGAGAAATTCCGAGTTTTTTGATTTCACGAGGGCTTTTTCCGAGAAGGTCAACAGCTTTCCCCTGCGGATCGTAATATGTTATCTCGCCGCTGTCCGTTTTCTGCAAACCTGCTATTGCCTCAAGAAGTTCTTTCTGACCGCAGCCGGAAATACCCGCTATTCCGAGAATTTCACCCGAATACGCGTCAAAACTGATGTCGTCAAGAAGCTTTACTTTATCCTTGTTGATACAGGTCAGATTTTTTATTGAAAGCCGCTTTACGGTATTTTCGGGAATCGGACGTTCAATATTCAGCGAAATCTTCTGACCGACCATCATCTCCGTAAGTGAATGCTCCGTTGCGTCGCACGTATTGACAGTGCCGATATACTCTCCCTTTCGGAGAATTGACACTCTGTCGGAAATTTCAAGCACCTCGTGCAGTTTGTGTGTGATAATCACTATTGACTTACCGTCTTTTTTCATATTGCGGATTATATCAAACAGATGCCGGGTTTCCTGCGGTGTAAGAACGGCGGTCGGCTCATCGAGAATAATCAGGCGCGGCCGGTGCGCGATCCCGCAGGCGATGTTGAGCCTGCGAAGCAGTCCGCCGGAGAGCTTTTTCGGTGTCAT
>CANPXD010000064.1 GCA_947585615.1 uncultured Clostridia bacterium | reverse complement strand
ATCTTCTCGGAAAGCGTGTTGACTATTCGGGACGTTCCGTTATTGTTGTAGGCCCCGAACTGAAGATGCATCAGTGCGGTTTGCCAAAAGAAATGGCAATTGAGCTTTTCAAACCGTTTGTTATGAAACGCCTTGTTGCGACAGGTGCCGCTTCAAATATCAAATCGGCAAGAAAAATGGTTGAGCGTGCCTCCAATCCTGCGGTATGGGACGCCCTTGAAGTTGTAATCAGAGACCACCCCGTAATGCTGAACCGTGCGCCCACACTCCACCGTCTCGGTATTCAGGCATTTGAGCCTGTTCTTGTCGAGGGCCGCGCAATCAAACTTCATCCTCTTGCCTGTACGGCGTTTAACGCTGACTTCGACGGCGACCAGATGGCTGTTCATGTTCCGCTTTCTGCTGAGGCACAGGCAGAGGCAAGGATGCTTATGCTTGCCGCAAACAACCTGCTTAAGCCGTCAGACGGCAAACCTGTTACCGTTCCTACACAGGATATGGTAATCGGTTCGTACTACCTGACGATGCTCAAGGAGGGAGAGCCGGGTCAGCCCGGATTTTTCAAAGATGCGGAAAGGACAGAGGAAATTTCATTTGCACAGGCAAAGGAAATTACCGGGGGCGAACTTACAAGCGCAGAACTTCTCTGTGATTGCGGCAGCGAAGAACTTATTGATAAATACGGTATTTACCGCACATATAATATATACAGAGACAAGGACGAGGCTATGATGGCATATCAGGAGGGTTCGCTTGGTATGCACTCTCCTGCCAAAATCCGTGTCTCAAAGGAAATCGACGGAGTTGTAAAGACTGCCATTATCACAACGACAATAGGCAGAATAATCTTTAACGATCCTATTCCTCAGGATTTAGGCTTTGTTGACCGCTCGAATCCCGAAAATGAGTTTGAGCTTGAGATCGGCTTCGTTGTCAAGAAAAAGCAGCTTGGTCAGATTGCAGACAAACTTATTGCGGTTCACGGTGTTTCGGTAGCTTCCGTTGCCCTTGACGCTATTAAAGCACAAGGATACAAATATTCAACTGTATCGGGAACAACTGTTGCCGTCTGCGACGCTCTTATTCCCGAAGCAAAGAAAGCTTATCTTGAGGAGGCCGAAAAGAAGGTTGATGAAATCACAATCAACTATAATTACGGTCTCATTACAAACGACGAGCGCTCCTCAGCCGTTATCAAGGCTTGGGAGGATTGCACTAATAAGGTTACGCATGAGCTTACCTCCAATTTTGACGGAACGCATAATCCGATTCATATGATGGTTGATTCGGGCGCGCGCGGAAGCACAGCCCAGCTTCGTCAGCTTGCAGGTATGCGCGGACTTATTGCAAACACGGCAGGTAAAACGATTGAAATTCCGATTCGTGCCAATTACCGTGAAGGACTTAACATTCTTGAGTATTTCATTTCCTCACGCGGTGCGCGTAAAGGTCTTGCAGATACGGCTCTGCGTACAGCGGACTCGGGCTATCTTACAAGACGTCTTGTAGACGTTTCTCAGGATGTTATAATCCGCGACGATGACTGCGGTTGTCACGACGGTATAGTTGTTAAGGCTATAATGGACGGAAACCGTGAGCTTGAATCTCTGCGTGAGCGACTTGTGGGCAGGTATCCGCTTGAAAATGTCGTAAACCCCGAAACAGGCGAGATTATTGCGCAGCCTGATGAGATGATAACCTCCGACACGGCGGATAAAATCATTGCGGCAGGAATTACCGAAGTTAAAATCCGTTCACTGATCACCTGTAAGTCGCGTCATGGCGTATGCCGCAAGTGCTACGGTTCAAATCTTGCGTTCAACGAGCCTGTTCAGGTCGGAGAGGCAGTAGGTATTATTGCCGCGCAGTCAATCGGTGAACCCGGTACTCAGCTTACGATGAGAACGTTCCACACAGGCGGCATAGCAGGCGGTGAGGACATTACACAGGGTCTTCCCCGCGTCGAGGAGTTGTTTGAAGCAAGAAAGCCGAAGCAGTATGCAATTCTTTCGGAAATTGACGGCGTTGTAAGATTTGAGGAAATCAAAAAATCAAATCACGTTGTTGTTACCAATCCCGAAACTGCTGAAGAAAGAAAATATCTGATTCCGTACGGCTTCAGACTTCATGAGGAAATCGTTGAGGGCGCTCACGTCACCAAGGGACAGGAGCTTACCTATGGCTCAAAGAATCCGCATGATGTTCTTGCAATTCTCGGCGAGGAGGCAGTTTACAATTATCTTATCCGAGAGGTACAGTTTGCTTACCGCACACAGGGTGTTGACATCAACGATAAGCACATTGAGGTAATTGTGCGCCAGATGCTCAAGAAGTGTACGGTTGACGATCAGGGTGATACAGACCTTGTTGCCGGAACGATGGTGGATGTTTCAACCGTAGACGAGGCTAACGACAAGATTGACGCAAGAATTGCGGCAGGCGAAACAGAACTCAGGCATGCCACGTATATTCCTATCCTTATGGGTATCACAAAGGCTTCGCTTGCAACAGATTCGTTCCTGTCGGCTGCGTCATTCCAGGAAACCACAAGAGTTCTCACAGATGCCGCTATACGCGGAAAGAGCGATCCGCTTATCGGACTTAAGGAAAATGTTATTATCGGTAAGCTTGTTCCGGCAGGAACAGGAATGGATGTATTCCGTGATGTTGACGTTGTTCCGAGTTACTTCTCCGCTGAGGGCGCTGAGGAAATAATGAATTTGGAACAATTACAAAAATTGTTGACAAGCAGCACCGCAGAGTGATATACTATTTCTTCGGCAAATGAAAAATATGTCATAATAACCAAAAAGAGGTTATAGTATTTGTGCAAAAGCACACATTATCGGGGCAGGTTGTTCTGCCTGCCCCGTAATGTGCGTTTAAATGACAGCCTATATAGACTGTGATTTATGCGCATATTTTCCGTTATGGGATAATGAGTGCGCAGAAAATATTGCAGAAAGGAGATAAACTATTGCCTACCTTTAATCAGTTAGTAAGAACGGGACGTAAGTCGCTTGAAAAAAAGGCTAAAGCGCCTGCTCTTTTAAAGAGTCTCAACACAAAGAGAAATGTTATGAATGATAACAGTTCTCCGCAAAAGCGCGGCGTTTGCACGGCAGTCAAGACCGCAACGCCAAAAAAGCCTAATTCAGCTCTGCGCAAGATTGCCCGTGTGCGCCTGACAAACGGTATGGAGGTTACCGCCTATATTCCCGGCGTCGGTCATAACCTTCAGGAGCACTCTGTTGTTATGGTACGCGGCGGACGTGTTAGGGACCTCCCCGGTGTTCGTTACCATATTATTCGCGGCACGCTTGATACTCAGGGCGTAAACGGAAGAATGCAGGCTCGTTCAAAGTACGGCGCTAAAAGACCGAAGGCTGCTAAAAAGTAAGCCTTTAACAACTTCTTTTGGAAAAACAATAGTTTATACCTTATTTTATATAATGCGGTATGACCTACTTGTTGACTCCACGGGAAAACTCGAGTACCTATGAACTCATTAAATATGAAGGAGGGAAGCGAAAGATGCCAAGAAGAGGCCAAATCGCTAAACGTGATGTATTGCCGGATCCGCTTTACAATTCAAAGCTTGTTACACGCCTTATAAACAACGTTATGTATGACGGAAAGAAGGGCGTTGCTCAGAAAATTGTTTACGGCGCATTCGACATTATTAAGGAAAAAACAGGCAACGATCCCTTGGAAACATTTCAGAATGCTATGGAAAACGTTATGCCTGTTCTTGAGGTAAAGGCACGCCGCGTCGGCGGTGCAACTTACCAGGTTCCGCTTGAGGTCCGCGCCGAAAGACGCCAGACTCTCGGTTTGCGCTGGATAACGCTTTATGCGCGTCAGCGCTCTGAAAGAACCATGAAAGAACGTCTTGCCGCAGAAATTATGGACGCCGTAAATAAGACCGGCGGTGCGGTCAAGAAGTGTGATGATACACACAAGATGGCAGAGGCAAACAAAGCATTTGCTCATTTCAGATATTAATTCTGTTGAGTTTTAGGAGGATATTATGCCTAGAAAAGTATCTCTTGAAATGACAAGAAATATTGGTATTATGGCTCACATTGACGCCGGTAAAACGACTACAACAGAGCGTATCCTTTATTATACTGGTATTAACCACAAAATCGGAGAAACTCATGACGGCGCAGCCACTATGGACTGGATGGAGCAGGAGCAGGAGAGAGGTATTACAATAACCTCTGCCGCGACAACCTGTTTCTGGAAAAAACATAGAATCAATATTATTGACACGCCGGGCCACGTTGACTTCACCGTTGAGGTTCAGCGTTCTCTGCGTGTTCTTGACGGTTCTGTTACCGTTCTTTGCGCAAAGGGCGGCGTTGAGCCGCAGTCTGAAACCGTATGGCGTCAGGCTGATGATTACCATGTTCCGCGTATGATATACGTAAATAAAATGGATATTATGGGTGCGGACTTCTATAATGTTCTTGACATGGTAAAGGACAGATTTAAGTGCAACGCAGTTCCGATTCAACTTCCGATAGGTTCTGAGGATACCTTTAAGGGTATAATCGACCTTATTTCGATGGATGCTGAGGTTTATTACGACGATATGGGCAATGATGTTCGTCAAGAGCCTATACCCGAGGATCTGAAGGAACTTGCAGATAAATACCATGAAGCGCTCATTGAAGCTGTAGCAGAGCAGGATGAGGCTTTAATGGAAAAATATTTCGAGGGTGAGGAACTCACCGTTGAAGAAATCAAAAAGACAATCAGAAAGGCTACCTGTGAAGGTAATATGGTTCCCGTTACCTGTGGAACCTCTTACAGAAATAAGGGTGTTCAGCCGCTCCTCGACGCTATCGTTGACTATATGCCCGCTCCGACTGACGTTATGTCAATCAAGGGCGTAAATCCCGAGACGGATGAAGAGGAAGAGCGCCATTCTTCAGACAGTGAGCCGTTCTCAGCGCTTGCGTTTAAGATTGCTACCGACCCATTTGTCGGTAAAATCTGCTTCTTCCGCGTATATTCAGGCACACTGAATTCGGGCACGCAGGTTTACAATTCCGTAAAAGGAAACAGAGAGAGAATGGGACGCATTCTTCAAATGCACGCAAACCACAGAGAGGATATTGATACCGTTTACGCAGGAGATATTGCCGCAGCGGTCGGTCTTAAAAATACCACCACGGGCGATACTCTGTGTGACGAAAATCATCCTATTATACTTGAATCAATGAATTTCCCGGATCCCGTTATCCGTGTTGCCATTGAGCCGAAAACAAAGGCAGGTCAGGAAAAAATGGGCATTGCTCTGTCCAAGCTTGCCGAGGAAGACCCGACTTTCAAGGCATACACAGATGAAGAAACGGGTCAAACGATTATCGCCGGAATGGGTGAGCTTCATCTTGAAATAATCATTGACCGTATGCTTCGTGAATTCAAAGTGGAGGCAAATGTCGGTGCGCCGCAGGTTGCCTATAAGGAGACGATTCTTCAGGATTCAACTGCTGATACAAAGTTCAAACGTCAATCAGGCGGTTCGGGTCAGTACGGTCATGTTAAAATCCGTATGTCACCGAATGTTGACGAAAACGGAATCGGTAAGGGCTATGAATTTATAAACTCGGTTGTCGGCGGCGCTATTCCCAAGGAATATATACCGGCTGTAGATGCAGGTATTCAGGGCGCAATGAAAAGCGGCGTTCTGGCAGGATATAACATGGTTGACATCAAGGTTGAACTTTATGATGGATCATACCATGAGGTCGACTCGTCTGAGATGGCGTTCAAGATTGCCGGCTCAATGGCATTCAAAGAGGCGGCAAAGAAAGCAAATCCCGTTATCCTTGAGCCTATGATGAAAGTTACCGTTATCGTTCCGGAAGACTATATGGGAGATGTTATCGGCGATCTCAATTCGCGCCGCGGACAGATTCAGGGTATGGAGGACAGAACAGGTGCAAAGCAGATAAACGCGCGTGTTCCGCTTTCTGAGATGTTCGGTTATGTAAACGATCTTCGTTCAAAGACGCAGGGAAGAGGACAGTATACTATGGAGCCGGACGGCTATGAGCAGGTTCCGAAGTCCATTTCCGAGGGTATTATATCCGAAAGAGCTAAAAAAGACTAATTGTCAATAAAATTATTAAAAACTCTTGATATTTTACGTTTGCTTTGTTAAAATATCATTAGCAATTTTATCATTGTATTTTTAAGGAGGAAATTTCCAATGGCAAAGGAAAAATTTAACCGATCAAAACCCCATGTAAATATCGGTACTATCGGTCACGTTGACCACGGCAAGACAACTCTTACCGCAGCTATTACAAAGTATCTTTCTTTCAAAGGCTATGCAAAGTTTGAAGCTTATGCCGATATTGATAAGGCTCCCGAGGAGAGAGAGCGCGGTATCACAATCAACACTGCTCACGTTGAGTATGAGACAGACAACCGTCACTATGCTCACGTTGACTGCCCCGGACATGCTGACTATATCAAAAACATGATTACTGGTGCTGCGCAGATGGATGGTGCTATCCTTGTTATCGCTTCAACAGACGGTCCTATGGCTCAGACGAAAGAGCACCTTCTTCTTGCCCGTCAGGTTGGCGTACCTTATATCATCGTATATATGAATAAAGTTGATCAGGTTGATGACGAAGAACTTCTTGAACTCGTAGAAATGGAAATCCGTGAGACCCTTGACGAGTATGAATTCCCGGGTGATGATACACCGATTATCAAGGGTTCTGCTCTTAAGGCTCTTGAGGCAGATTCTCCCGATGATCCTGCTTACGACAGTATCCGTGAGCTTCTTGACGCTGTAGACAGCTATATCCCGACGCCTGACCGTAAGGCAGATCTTCCGTTCCTTATGCCTGTTGAGGATGTTTTCACAATCACAGGACGTGGAACTGTTGCTACCGGCAGAGTTGAGCGTGGACAGCTCAAACTCAGCGAAGAAGTTGAAATCGTTGGTCTTAAGGATGAAATTTCAAAGACAGTTTGCACCGGTATTGAGATGTTCCGCAAGCTTCTTGATTATGCTGAGGCAGGTGACAACATCGGTTGTCTTCTCCGCGGTGTTCAGAGATCTGAAATTGAGCGCGGACAGGTTCTCGCAAAGCCCGGTTCAATTCATCCTCACACAAAGTTTTCCGGTCAGGTTTATGTACTGAGCAAGGACGAAGGCGGTCGTCATACTCCTTTCTTCAATAACTATCGTCCTCAGTTCTATTTCAGAACAACAGACGTTACAGGTGTTATCACTCTTCCTGAGGGAACAGAGATGTGTATGCCCGGCGATAACGTTGTTATGAACGTTGAGCTTATCACGCCTATCGCCATCGAAGAAGGACTGCGTTTTGCTATCCGTGAGGGCGGAAGAACTGTTGGTTCAGGTGTTGTTACCGCTATTAACGAGTAATATAATCAATTTAGAGCAGGTCTATTGACCTGCTCTGTTTTTTGGCTCAGTGTCAATGTTGAAGTAGAGGGAATAAAATAAAGGCGAAATATGGTGAATAATTCCGTAAAAAATGGACAATAGCAAAAAGCAGATAAACTTAAACACTTAGTTGTTATTGGAAATAATGGAAATCAATATATTATTTCAAAAAGCATTGCTTTTGACGGAATTTTATTTTCGTTAGACTATGCAAATTATTTGCTAATCTGAAAATATAATTATAAAAGCGTATTTGAATTTTTGAATAAATCTAATGATTTTTTGTTGAATGAAGGTGGAAAATATGGAATTAAATATAGATCGTTCAACTGATGAAATATTTGAAAATGCAAAACCTTACGAAAATGACGACGAATGGGTTGATGATTGTCGGACATTAGAGGAATTTGCAAGAAGTTTAGCAACGTTTAAAATGAATTTGAAAGATAACAAATATAAAAATTAAGCACCTTTGCAGTCGACTGCAAGGTGCTTTTTTATGCTTATTTTTAGGAGGTTATGATTAAAATAACCGCCGAAAAAGGCAGAATAACGCTGAGCGGACACGCAGGATATGCCGAAAAGGGCAAGGGAATTGTGTGCGCCGCGGTGTCTATTCTGACTTTTAAGCAACAGGAAAGTATAAACAAACTCACGGAGGATACCGTGGGCTTTTCTTATGCCCTTGATGAAACCGTTATTTCATATGATGAAGTTTCCGACAAAACTATGATTTTTATTGATTCATTCATAGCCTATTATCCATACAGTTGCCCTTTCGTACTGCTTCGTTTTAACTCTGATGGGTTCTTGAATATCCGGTATAATACCTGTTTTGAATTCTGCACCGCACGTTTTGCATTTTTGTCCCTTTTTAACCATAAAAATATGCACCGCCAAAAGGGTCTAACTTTTTGGGTCAGTTCAACAACTCTCGAATTCTTCATAATCTTATTTCATTTTTTAAGAAAATAACATCTGCTCCTAAAATCAGCGTCAATACTGCTGCCGAATATCCTTATGATATTTCGGTTTTCAAGATACTTGTCAATCGGCGGGTTGGCGCCGTTTTTAAAGGTGTGTACAATCAGTAATGCGTCATTTTCCGTTTCACGAAGTACAATTTGATAACCCTTTGGGTCGTTATAATCTTCAACATTGCAGTTGATTATTCTTGTAAAGCCGTATTTTATAATGTGTTTCATTTCATTATAGAATTTAACGGCGTCAAGGACAATCTGCCAATTTTCCTGCGGCAAATCAAATATCTCGCCGCTGATACAAAGACGACCCAAAAAGCCCGAAATAAGGCTGTAATAGGTTCTGTGAATATCATCGTCCGCGCGAAGAACTGCCCAGATTTGACTTTGACTCGGTTTAATCAATCTGTGAAGATTAGCGGCGATTATGGGAATACTTTTACATTCGTGAGCATCAGAAAAGCTTGCCATTGAGCACAATTCCATTGTTGACGGTTCAAGTCTATGACCTCCGCTCGCGCAATTTTCAATTACCAAATCAGGCAGTTGCTTTTTGATACGCTTAAAGTAATTTTGACTTGCAAGCACATATTGACGAAGTCCCTCTCCAAGACTTTCCGCTCCGTCACATCCGACACCTATATTTTCGTTATAATCAATTTTTAAATAACCAAAACCGTTCTCACGAAGAAGTTTAATTACCTTTTCATCAAGATATTTTACACACCAGTCATCACGCAAATCAAGAAATCTGTGTTCAGATACATTCAGCGGTGTTCCGAATCGGGAAAGAAGATGATTCGTTTCGCTGTAAATTTGAGAAAGAGGAGCAACATTTTCCATTTCAAACCATATTCCCGGAATTAATCCGTATGATTTTATCCTATCGCAAACAGGTTTAAGCCCTTTGGGAAACAGCTCTTTGCTTGCATCCCAATCGCCAATGGTGTCCCACCAGTTTTTACCTTGCTCTTTGTACCAACCGCTATCCATTACAAGATATTTTATTCCGCTGTTCTGTAATTTTTTTGCGATTTTTTCAAGGCTTTCTATTGTTGGATTCCCCCAAGATGTGCAATATTCGTTGAAAATCACAGGCAAATCCTCGTCAACAGGAGATATGTTGGGATTTTGAACCTTGACGAGCGTATCGCACACCTTTTCAAGAGTGCTTTCAACCGCGACGACTGCTTTTGGAGTTGTAAAACTTTCACCCGGCGCAATATCCTTGCACCAATGACCATAATCAAAATCGGCAAGTCCGCCTATAAGCGTAAGCGGTTCTTGATAACGAAACAGCTCAATCTGCCAGCTTGACGGACAGTAAAGCTGAACACCGATATATTCTGCTTTTTCACTATTTTCAAGTGCTATGAACGGAAACCATTTGCGTACGGGCATTGAGCCGATTTGACCGAATTTTTCAATTCTTATACCGTGTCCGCTCCAAGAACGCTCCATATTAAGTTCTGTAAGTTTTTGACTTAAAAGCTTACCCTCGGCGCTCCAAAATGAAGTTGCTCTGTGAATAGTGTTTGCACTTATGTTTTGCAGGCAGAACGATGAAAGCATTTCAAGAGTTGCGGTAGAGTTTGAATTGTTTTCAAATGTGGTACTGCATTCGTAAACATTATTCTTTTTAATGTGATAAGCAGTGATTTTATAATCGTCACTTGAATGATATATACTTTTATCTTCATCGCAAAAAACTAATTCGCATTTACGGATGCTTTCGCTTTCTGCCATTGAAATACCGTTTATA
>CANPXD010000063.1 GCA_947585615.1 uncultured Clostridia bacterium | reverse complement strand
GGTAAATTATAATGGAAGATAAAAATTTGATGGAGAATATTCTCCTGCTTGAAAAGGGCGTTTGCGATTTATATATGCACGGCACGATTGAGTCCTCAACTCAGAATGTGCAGCAGACATTCAAAACCGCTCTGAATGATTCACTGAATATGCAGGATATTATTTACGACAAAATGGCCGCAAAGGGCTGGTATCCGACTGAACAGGTCGAACAGACCAAGATTAACAATGTAAAACAAAAATTCAGCAGCAGCTCACAGAGCAGTATGCAGTAATAGGCAAAATCGAATATAACTTATACAAGGGCACTCTCAAAAAGGGAGTGCCCTCACAGCAAAAAGTATCAATGTTGTTCACGTTTCTACTGCAATGAACGGAACTGTCATTTCATCTTTTGTAATTCCCGCGTGAACTCCGATATAAAAGCCGCTGCTGCGGTTATTCAAAATTGTTTTTCTGCCTGTCGCAACTGCGAAAAAATCACCGATAAAGCTTTCAAGCTTCTTATTCTGCTTACCGCTTCCAAATAGCGCGCTGTCAAGTGTTTCCTCTTTTGTGAACAGAATAAAAGAATCGCCGAATAGCCTGTTAAATTCACTTTTAAATTCGTTAAGACTCCCCTCTCTTACGAAAAGGCTCAGCGCGCGCGGCTCAACAGAGGGCGGACGTTTTAGCATATCACAAAGTAAGGGATAATCTTCAAGATAGATAATTTCGCTGTCAATAAGACAGTGGTCGGCTGTGACAATTACAAGTGTATCATTCAGCTTTTTACAAAGCCTTTCGGTAAAAGAGTTGATTGCAAGTATCTCACGATGAACTTTATCGGATGATACGCCGTATTTATGCATATAGTGGTCAGGCTGAGAATAATAAGTATAAATATACTGTCTTTTATGCCTTTTTGAAATTTTAAGAATATTTTTTTCAATGTCTTCAAGACAGGATATTTTATGCTTGGAAAATTCAGAAATATATGTTGCTTCAACTTTTTTATTTGCTTTTTCAATCCGTGTAAAAATGTTTTCATACGGAATATAACGCCCGGCAACATGGTAATCCGCGGCGGCTGTGCCGTCTTTCTGAAGCGTATTACTGAATATGGAAACATTTTCGTCTAATTCATCAAAATACAAATCCCATCCGATCCAGCCGTGTTCAGCAGGAGAAAAGCCGGATTGAACAGTGGTTGTAGCTGCAGTAGTTGTCGGCGGAAAGACAGAAGAAATACTTTTTATCATATGTCTTCTCAAAAAATCATTTTCGGCTAAATGCTCATTTATTGATGAAACGCCCAGTCCGTCAAACAGCATAACAAGAACGTTTTTATAACCTTTTTCGAGCAGTTTGTCAAATTCCCTAAGGGTTTTATGCGCACAGTCTCTCACTCCATAATGCCTGAGAACCGATGACGCAACAGACAAAATGCTTTCGTCATAATTCGGCGGGCAAGCATTTGAAGTGAAATGAATATTTTTCAAACTAATCACCTATCTTTCAATTTTTCCCAATCGGATTTCAATATTGCATAGCGATTCACATCGCCGATACTGCCGTCTTTCTGATAAACATATCTGCGGAAAGTGCCTTCAAGTGTCATTCCTATCTTCTGCATTACCCGTCCCGAACCGATATTTCTTGTGTCGTGTCCAGAAGTGATTCTGTCATAACCGACTTTACCGAAAAGGTAATCAACAACAGCACCTGCCGCCTCCGTCATAATTCCCTTATTCCAATAAGGCATATCTATTTGCCAGCCAAGTCCGCAGGAAAAACAACGGTCATCCTGCGAAACAACATCAACGTTTCCAATAACGCGCCCGCTATATTCAATCGCCCAGTTGTATCTGTTTTCTTTCTTGTACTCTTTAATCCAACATTTAAGAATTTTTTTGGAATCCTCAATATTTTTATGCGGATAAGAAGAAAGATACTTTACAACCTCCATATTACTTGCCCACGTAAACATATCATCGCAGTCACGAAGGCAAAATCGCCTTAAAACAAGTCTTTCTGTTTCAATCCTTTGTGTTCCGCAATGGCTTAAAGGCTTCATCATTTCAATTTCTGTCACAAAAATTCCTCCTAAATAAAAAATTAAGCCGCTGATGAATCGCTCATCAACGGCTTTAATAATATAAGTGAAACACCTTAATCCGATAATGAACGCAACAAATTAATTCCATGACAATAGAGCATGGAATCATTCATATTATTGAGATTAAGGAATAATTTAATCATAGTAATTGCCTCACTGACATTTGAATTTATATTATCATATGCAAAAAACTCTGTCAAGAAAAATTTTGTTGACCGACCCTGTTATGTAATACAGATAATTAACTTTATCATACAAAGAAGAAAAATCCGAATCAAAAAAACATATCTATTGCTTGTTTTTTTACTTTTGAACTTCTTTTTCATATATTTCAAGCCGGTTTTCGGGAGATATTTCACCCGTATTTATAAATCCGATGCTTAACCAAAACGGTTTACCCGTAACGGGATCGGAAGTGAGATATATTCTCTGTGTTCCGTGAGATCTGAATAAGAACTCAATACGCCGAAACATATCTTTCCCATATCCTTTTCGACGGAATTCGGGTATAACATAAAATTCCATAATATAGCCATATTCAGGTTTAATAAACCCCTTCTGTCCATAATGATCAACCTTACAGTAATAAAAACCGATCAAAACATCATTATCATAGCAAAGTTCAAGATGGCGGTCATAATCACCCTGAATAGTTATCATACTCTGTGTAACTTTACGTATCACATCATAAGACGTTTTTCTGTTCTGATGAGCGTCAAGCTCCTTGTTATAAGGAATCATCAGATTTAAAAGCAGATTATAGTGGTTTGCGTTTTCATTTTCTATCTGCACAAATTTTAAATTTTTCATTTAACACCTCTAAATCATTGATAAAAAAATCACCGCTGATAAAATCAGAGGTGATTAAATATCCGTATAAAAAGGTATTTATCGCGCAGACAAAACGGCGTCTGATTTTATCAGTATAACATTTGTCATTTTGTCCACCTCGCTTTCTTTTTTTGGATAATACCATAAAAATCGTAAATTGTCAATTTCGGTAATGCTTTATTTTATTTAAAAAAATAAAACACCCTTAACAAATAGCTAAGACTGTTTCATTTTGGTGCAGGAGAAGGGACTTGAACCCTCATGAACTTGCATTCACTAGAACCTGAATCTAGCGCGTCTGCCTATTCCGCCACTCCTGCTAATATTGAATTATGCTCTTAATTTTTACACGGCAGAGCTACCGAGGCGGAGCCTACTTTCAGTTGAAAACTTACTTTTCTGCTTAACCCGCATTTATAATAACAGCAATGCTGAAATTATTACTTTTCACAGTGATTTCACTGTTTCAACAAAATGTATGTTATCACATCACACTTGAAAAGTCAATCAAATTATAATATAATATTTTCGTAAATTTTACGGTGAATTCTATGAAAAAATTATTTATGATTACTTCAGCCGTATTTTCGGTTGTATATACTTTATGGTATATGAATTTCGGCAGCCTTACGGAAAACAGCGGAGCGCTCTCAAAAACAGGTCTTATTCATCCCGTTTATTTCACATTCTGGGGAATATGCGTTTTTACGGCATTATACGCCAATCTGCTTCTCGCATATAAAACGTTGATAAAAGAACGTAAATTTCAATATTTTTTATGTGCTTTTTCTGCGGTGGGAATGATACTGACATTAACCTGCGATTTTGACTATACAAAAAAGGCACAATACTTTCTGCACTGCGCAGGCTCGCTTACTTTTTCCGTTCTGACAGTAATTTGCGTTTTTCTTTTGTTCCTACTGAACTATAAAAAGGGAAAACTATTTGCTTTGTTCACATACATAACAGCAGCAATAAGTCTTACAGATTTAATATTCCTGCTGATTTTTCAGGAAACGGCACTGATTGAAGCAATACCCGTATTATTTGCGCTTATTCTGCTGCCCGTTGTAAATTTTACAAATCTATTTAAGGAAAAAGAATATGCTGCACGATGATTTGAAAAAGCTTGATTGTTACCCGTTTCATATGCCCGGACATAAGCGGAACAGTGATTTTGATATAATCGGAAGCCAAATAGACATTACTGAGATATACGGCAGCGACAATCTGCACTCCCCTACCGGTTCTATACTTGAAATAGAAAATTCCCTGTCAGATATTTACAAATCTAAGCGTTCTTTTATGCTTGTAAACGGTTCAACCGTCGGAATTCTTGCAGCAATTTTTGCCCTAACTGAACATGGAGATAAAATCATAATTGCCGCAAACTGCCATAAAAGCGTATACAATGCCTGTATGCTCAGAGGTCTTCAGGTATCCTATATTGAGCCGGAATTTGATGAAGAACTCGGCTGCTACACAAAAGTTACGCAAAAGGCTGTCAACACGGCAATTGAAAATAATCCAAACGCTGCGTGCGTTGTAATTACAAATCCTACATACGAAGGCTGCGTGAGCAGCATCAAAAGCTCAATTCCGTTGATCGTTGACGCTGCTCACGGCGCTCATTTCTGCCTTGACGGTTTTCCGGAATATCCAAAAGGAGATGTTGTTGTTTCAAGTCTGCACAAAACGCTCCCAGCGCTTACGCAAACTGCTGTTTTAAATGTTTTTAACAGTAAATACACGGACAGAATCAAATTTTATCTTGCTGTTTTTGAATCATCATCGCCAAGCTATGTTTTGATGAATTCCGTTTCAAAATGCGTTGAATTTCTTAAAAAACCGGACGAAGCATTAGCCGAATACAATAAAAATCTTGACGAATTTTACCGTATTGACCTTAAAAATCTGAAAATTAAGCGCTTTGACGACAGCGGAAAAATCATTGTTTCAACTGCTTTCTGCAATATTGACGGAACAGAGCTTTCCGTTATTCTCAGAGAAAAACACAAAATTGAATGTGAAGCGGCAAGCATAAATTACATCATTTTAATGACGTCTGTTGCAGACAAAAAAAGTGCGTTTGACTTACTTACATTTTCACTTAAAGAAATAGATGCCGAATTGAAGACCTGTCAGGCTGAAAAAGTACAAAAGCCGTATATTCACCACAATTCAGTTAAAATTGACGAAATTAAATTAAAGTCTCCTTCCCTGCTGAGCAGCTCGATCGGTAAAGTATGCGCTGAATTTGTGTATTCCTATCCGCCTGATATTCCGATATTGATTCCCGGCGATATAATTACCTATGAAACCGTGAACACCCTTAAGAATATGTATGAGCGCAAAATAAATTTGCTCAGTGATTCGGATTTACTGCCTCGCTATATATTGACAAAAGACAGTTAATATTATAAAATAAATACAATATTTTTAAATGAGGTGTTCTATTATGAAAAGAATCAATACTTTAAGCTCACGTAATCTCTGTGAATCGGCTAAAAAGGGCGGTTGCGGCGAGTGCCAGACATCCTGTCAGTCCGCAAGCAAAACATCCTGCTCCGTTGCCAATCAAAAATGCGAACAGCTTAAAAAATAATTGTATATTAATGCGCGGCGGTATTATTTTACCGCCGTTTTTCTTTGGAGAACGATATGATTCACGCATATAAAATGAACGGCTACAACATAATAATTGACCAGAACAGCGGATGCGTACATTCTGTAGACGATGTTGCATACGACATAATCTGTTCCTATGAAAACAAGGACAGAGAAAAAATAAAAACCGATGTACTTAATAAATACGCCGACAGAGCGGATGTAACACCGGATGATATTGACTTATGCTTTGCTGATATAGACGCACTTATTTCCGACGGCAGGCTCTTTTCCGAGGATAAGTTTGAAATAAGCGCGGAAAGCTTTAAGAGACGCCAGGGCGTTGTTAAAGCGATTTGTCTGCACGTTGCGCACGGATGCAATCTTGCGTGCAGTTACTGCTTTGCAGGCAAGGGAGAATATAACGATAAAGGACTTATGAGCCTTGAAACAGGCAAAAAAGCTATTGATTTTCTTATAGAGCAAAGCGGTTCAAGGAAAAATCTTGAGGTGGATTTTTTCGGAGGCGAGCCGCTCCTCAACTGGAAAGTCTGCAAGGAGCTTGTTGAATACGCAAGAAGCAAAGAAGAACATTATAACAAAATTTTTCGATTTACGCTTACCACTAACGGTATTCTGCTCAATGACGAAGTCATTGAATTTTGCAACAGAGAAATGAGCAATGTTGTTCTGTCTCTTGACGGCAGGCAGCAAACGCATGACAAATTCCGTGTTTCAAGCGACGGTGCAGGATCTTACGCAAAAATTATAAACAAATTTAAGCAATTTGCCGATTCACGAAACCAGTCCGATTATTACATTCGCGGTACATACACCCATTTTAACACCGATTTTTCAAAAGACATTTTGCATATGGCTGATTTGGGCTTCAAAGAACTTTCCATTGAGCCGGTTGTCGCAAACCCGAATGAGAAATATGCTTTAAGAGAGAGCGATTTGCCAATTCTTAAAGAACAGTATGAAATTCTTGCAAGTGAAATGCTCAAAAGATACAGAAAAGGAAATGGATTTACCTTTTATCACTATATGATAGATCTTGACTCCGGTCCGTGCATTGTCAAGCGTATATCGGGATGCGGTGTGGGAACCGAATATCTCGCCGTAACGCCGACGGGAGACTTGTATCCCTGCCACCAATTTGTGGGAGATGAAACGTTCAGGCTCGGTGACATTTACAACGGAATTGTCAATAAAGATGTTCTTGAAAAATTCAGCGGCTGCAACGTTTATTCCCATGCAGAATGCAAGGATTGCTTTGCGAAGCTGTATTGCAGCGGAGGCTGTGCCGCAAACGCATATCATTCAACAGGAAAGGTAAACGGAGTTTATCAATTCGGATGCGAACTTCACAAAAAGCGCATTGAATGTGCGATAATGCTTAAGGTTGCTGAAGCTGAAGAAAAGCTAAACGTAAAATATTAATTATAAATAGGTGAAATATTATGACATCTTTAAAAAATGAAGAATGGGAATACAAAATCGGCGGAAGATTTCAGGGGTTGATTCCCGCGCTTATATTCCTTGCCGCTTTTGGCGGCATAACCTTCTGGCTATACAAAAGCGAGAACAGCGCATATATTTTTACGGGATTTCTGACTGCTTTTGCCGTACTTTGTGTTTTACTGTCTATTTATCGTTCTGTTTTTCTGAAAGTATTACTATCCCCCATTGCTTTTTATTATCAGACAAATCCTTTTAACGGCAAAAAATATACATATAATGAAATCTACAGAGCATGGAAAAGCACGGGAAAACTTCAAAACGGAACTGAGGCGCACTACTGCTCATTTGAAACCGCAGAAGGTCAGGTAAAACGGTTTTTATATTACCCTGCCGATGAAGAGAGTATTGATTATTTTATAAATCACGTGGGAAGTGATAATGAGATAACAAGAATCATTAAATCGGATGAAAAATGGGATTATAAGATCAATGCAAGAAACGGCTTTGGATTCGGTGCAATTCTGCTTTTTATTATCTTTGCTGTTTTCACTGTTCTCACAATAGACCAGCTGCGTCCCGCTGAGAATAAAAGCAGATTCCTTGCTCTTGCATTCGGCTCGACCGCGGTTATGCTCTTGTTCACGCTAATATTTTATACCGTCAGATACTTCTGCTTTAAGGTATATATCGGAGAGCAGGGATTTTATTATCAGTCAACTCCGTTTAACGGAAAGTTTTACAGATACGCGGATATTGAAAACTGCCATGAAGAATTAAAGGTATATCGCAGCGGAAGCGCGCATAACAGTACCTCTTCAACATCATATATCTATTATTTTATTTTTAACGAAAAGGGCGGTAATACGAAGAGATTCATATTCGACAAGTCAATGTATGAAAAGGAAATAAACACACTTAAAGAACGTATACAGAACGCACTTTAGAACTGAATATCGGATAGATAAATATATTGATTTTTTAATGTGGCTAATATAAAATATTATAGTAACAAATTGTAGGGGTGAAAACATGGATTGGAAAAAAATTTACAATGAAAAGCTTGTCAGCGCAGTTGAGGCGATAAAGGCTATACATGATGGTGACAAAGTAGTTACAGGCTTTGCCTGCGGAGAGCCTTTCGGAATTGAAAGGGCGCTCGTCGATAACTATCAAAACTACAAGGATGTTCAGATTGTCAATATGCTGTCTTTGGGCGACTCTCCATGGTGCAGACCGGAAATGAAAGGTCATTTTACACTTAACACGCTCTTTGCTTCACAGAGCAACAGAAAAGCTATTTCTTCCGGTGTGTGTGAATTCACAACTGCGCATTTTTACGAAATTCCTGATGTGCTTAAAAATTACATCTGCCCGAGAATTTCTCTTGTTATGGTATCTCCACCCGATGAACATGGTTATGTTTCCTTCGGAACAACAGTAGATTACACAAAAGGCACTACCGATTACTGCGAGATTGTTATCGCGCAGGTTAATAAGTATATGCCGCGCACATTCGGAAACAGCACAAAGCATGTCAGAGATTTTACATACTTTGTTGAAATAGACGAGCCGCTTCCGGTTGTTAAGGATATAGAAATAAGCGAAACGGAAATGAAAATCGGCAGAAACTGTGCTTCTCTAATTAATGACGGAGACTGCCTGCAGCTTGGAATAGGCGGTATTCCGAATGCTGTTTGCGCGCAGCTATGGGACAAAAAGGATCTCGGACTTCACAGTGAGCTTGTCGGTGACGGGGTTGTTGATTTGCTTGAGGCTGGGATAATCAACAACAAAAGAAAGCAGACCTACAACGGAAGAAGTGTTTTGGGCGCTGCATTCGGCTCGGAAAAGCTCTGCAATTATATCAATAACAACCCTTCTGTTGAGATGCACCCTATAGATATGGTAAACAATCCTTTTGAAATAGCTAAAAACGACAACGTTGTTTCAATAAATTCCTGTATTCAGGTCGATCTGCTCGGGCAGGTGGTTTCCGATTCTATCGGTCTCAATCAGTTTTCAGGTGTCGGAGGTCAGGTTGATTTTGTCCGCGGTGCGACTATGAGCAAGGGCGGAAGATCAATCATGGCAATGCCTTCTACCGCAAAGAATGATACCATTTCCAAAATCGTTTCAACAATAACGGAAAACTCTGCAGTCACCACGCCGAGAAACGACGTTAATTATATCATCACTGAATACGGAATCGCTCAGCTCAAGGGGAAAACTCTCAAAGAACGAGCGAGAGCACTTATCAATATTGCGCACCCTAATTTCAGAGATGAACTCAAGGCTGAATACGCAAGAAGATTCCGCGAAGATTTTTAGCCGTGATTTTTTACATTTTTCTTGTGGAACATTATCAAATATGTTATAATACATATATCATTTTATAAGGAGACAAGTAATGGCAATCTACAAAAAAGAACACTTCGGCATAGCAAGAAAAATTGTATCAAATATGACTTCGGAAAGCTGGGAACAGATTCCCCATGCGACTTTAAACTATGAGCCTGATGTAACTGAATTTTTAAAGGAATGCAAAAAGCTTAACGAAGGCTGCACCGATAAATCAAAGAAAATTACAATCAATACAGTCGTAATTAAGGCTATCTGTGAAGGCATGAAGGTTGCTCCGAAAATGAACTGCACCATTGATTTCAACAGAAAGCTTGTCCGCGGAACACTTAATTATCACGACAGTATTGATGTTTCAATGCCTATGATTCTTCACACGGGCGAAATGATGACTGTTAATATGCACGATATGGGCAGTAAAACTTTAACCGAGATGACTGACGCCATTAACGATACCGTCAGGCGCGCCAACAACTCCGATATGAACGAGGTTATGTTTGAGGTTTCGCTTGATAACACTCTGACCGGTCTTAAAAACGGTAAGATTATGCAAACGCTCAGACGTCTGTACGGCTCAAAAATGCCGGGCAAACACAAGGTACATACACTTTCCGGAGAAAAGAAAAAGAAGTATTATTCAATTCCCAAGGAAGACAGACTGACTAAGCACGATATAGAACAGGGCACAACAACGATCTCGAATCTCGGTTCAGTATACAGAGATCAAAAGGGCTGCTGCTTGCTGCTGGAAATAATACCCCCGCAAACAACCGCTTTTGCCATAAACGCCGCTCAGAGAAGACCGACAGTTGTTAAGGATGAAAACGGCAACGAGAAAATTGAAGTACGTACAATTCTTCCGATAACTATTGCGATTGACCACCGTTCCCTTGATTACGGCGATATAGTTCCCTTTTTCAAAAAGCTTGACGAGATTTTTGAAAATCCTTCTGTTGTTCAGAGTTGGAAATAAGTTTTAAAATATCAAACAGGGCTGCCATATGACAGCCCTGTTTTTCAGAATACCCCTGTATTCTATGATAATGCGTCAAACATTATCTGCAGCTTAGTTATAACAACTACATTTTATTATACACAAACGCAACAAAAATGTTAAAACAGGGATTGATTTAAACAAAAAATAATGATAAAATACTCACATATGCACCTGTGGCGGAACTGGCAGACGCGCTAGATTTAGGATCTAGTATCGAGAGATGTGCAGGTTCGATTCCTGTCAGGTGCACCATTGGGAAATCTGTTCGAACTATTCGAACTTTTGATATAGGAATCAATCGAAAGATTGGTTTTTTCTTTTGTTAGAAAAAATCATAGTCGGAAAGGTTGGTGTCTATGGTAAATGTAATCAAAAAAGAAATTGATATGGAAGAATCTTTAAAGAAAAGAATTGAGATTATTTGTGATTTTTGTAATACTACTCCAATATTTATTAATGGTAGTATTCGTAAAATTGATAAGACAAACTTATCTTATATCGAACCTCATAGAATAATCATTAATAACAATAT
>CANPXD010000062.1 GCA_947585615.1 uncultured Clostridia bacterium | reverse complement strand
GTAGAGCAGTTGGAAGCTCGTCGGGCTCATAACCCGGAGGTCGTAGGTTCGAGTCCTACCCCCGCAACCAAAAAGAGCGGTTTTTTAACCGCTCTCTATTTTTTGTCAAGACTCTCCGTTTGGTTTTAGCTTGCAAATTATTTCTATAAACTTTTTTCTCAACGATAAAATCGAGGACTTCTTGATATTGGCTAAACAATTAAAAGGGTGCAGAAAATTTCCGCGCCCTTAAGTTTGACTATATATTCAGTGTGCCGTCTGATAGGCTGTTTACAAGGTTTCGCATTTCATCTCTTGAATGAACGCTGTGAGTTTTGTTTATTAAATTGGCCTTTTCGCTTTTTGACATGGATTCAAACTTTTTTAATGCGGCTTCATTCTGAGCAAGATTCATAACAAAGCTGAGCGGCAATTCTGTTTCGCTCATATTATCACCTCGTTATATTTTTTTCGTATTTTAGATGAAAATAAGTAGAAAATTATGTAAACCTACGTTGTTTGACAAATAAATATTGTTTTGTTAAACTAAAATCGTAAAAATGTGAATATCGGAGAAAAAATGAGCGAAAATTATTTTCAAACACTTGACGGAATAAAATTCAAATTAAAAAGTCCGTTTGATTTTGGATTTATGAAAAAATACGGCAGTGTTTTCAGAATTTATGATGATCAGGATTCGGGAAACATCTGCTTCGGCTGTGAGAAAAACGGGGAAAAACTTTTTGTAAAATTTGCAGGTGCGCCGACTGCCGAATACAATGGCAAGACCGGCGATGCCGTTTCGCGTCTTAAATCCGCTGTTTCTGTTTATGAAGACCTGAAACACGAAAACCTGATTGAATATGTTTATTCTGAGGAAATCGGCGGCGGTTTTGCAATGGTTTTTAAGTGGGTTGACGGCGAGTGTATGGGCAGAATGTATCCAGAAGCGCACAAAAGATTTTTTTCACTGTCTGTTAAAAAAAGACTCAAGGTCTATTCCGACATAATGTCTTTTTTTGATTACATATCAAAACTCGGGTATGCAGCAGTTGATTTTTATGACGGCAGCATTATGTATGACTTTTCCGAGGAAAAGTCAGTTATATGCGATATAGATTACTTCCGAAAGGCCCCGTTTAAAAATGATATGGGGAAAATGTGGGGCAGCCAAAAATTTCAGTCGCCGGAGGAACTGCGGCTCGGTGCGAAAATTGACGAGATAACAAATGTGTATACATTGGGCGCCACGGCTTTTGCATTGTTCGGAAAGTTTGAAAGAACCCCGGAAAGATGGGAGCTGAGCAGTGAATTGTTTAATGTGGCTTTGAAAGCAGTAAATGACGACAGAGAAAAAAGACAGACATCAATTGCGGAATATATTTCGGTGTGGAATAAATGGGAAAAAAGTTAAATTCCGATGATGATTTTTCTATATATTTAATTTGAAAGGCAATTTTGAAAAAATATGGCACATTTGTATTTTACACGCCACGGGCAGACCATTTGGAACGTTGAAAATAAGATTTGCGGTGCAACAGATATAGAGCTAACGGATGCAGGACGCAGACAGGCTTATGAACTCGGAAAAATATTAGTGAAGGAAATTCACGATATTGACATTATTATGTATTCACCGCTTATCAGGGCAGCTGAAACCGCACGTATAATTTCTGATATTACAGGTATCCCTTTGAAAGAAGAAAGAATACTGACGGAGCAGAACTTCGGCAAATATGAATCTACCGCAAGAAACGGAAAGGAATTTGCTGCATCAAAGACTCATTTTGCAGACAGCTATGACGGAGGCGAAACAATGCTGCATCTTGCTCAGAGGATATATAATTTACTTGATGAAATAAAAACAGACGGTAAAACCTGTCTTTTGGTCGCCCATAACGGAATTGCACGTGCTGTTAATTCATATTTTTATGATATGAGCAATGAGGATTATGCTGCTTTTGGCATTAAAAACTGCCAGATAATCAGATATGAATTATAATCACCGATTGAATGCAGATGTCAAGTAAAAGCAGACAGCAAAAAACACCAATCAGCCAAACCTAAATCGGATTGCCTGTTGGTGTTTTTGCTCTTGTTAATATTCAGTATAATTTTTTGGGTTTGATAAAAGTCCGCAGATGAGCAGACTCTACCTTGAGCGATGTAAAGTGTGACCGGGCAGGTCTGCTCTTTTTATTAAATATTCCAAATAATAACAATACGGCAAACTGCTACTGACTTTATTTGCTACAGAGCTTGCGATAATCTCATTGCTAAAAATATTCAAGCCTCAGCTGAATAAACTTTGCAAACGGCAGTGAAAATTTGTAGGCGTTTTAATCAAAGCAGCACGTTAATAAAGCTGTGCAGTACAAATAATTTGTATTTTATCAGTCGACTGGACGAATGTGTCGAACCTGCCGGCGGAGAAAAAATATAAAGCAATAAAGGAACGATCAAAAAGTAACAGAAAAACGTATCAACAAAAGAGTTGATAGAGGAACTTAAAAAGCGATGGTTTTGGCTTATACCATTACTTAAAATCCTTTTTGGCAAGCTCTGTTACAGTCATTTTTATTAATACAGTATTTTATTAGATATTAATGCAAATACCTTACAGAGATTTTGCATATTGAAGTATCTCATTCACAAACAACGCATTCCACTTTTCGCTTTCTTCCCATTGGGGAGTATGACCCGATTTTTCAAAAAGATAGAATTTTTTAAAAGGCGCATCCAACTGCTCTAACCATTTCTTTGCCAAGCTCGATACGGTATTGTAATCATACTTACCCATAGTAATAAATATAGGAATATTAAGACTTTTCACCTCTTTTAGAAAATCAACCTTTTCCTGTCCAAGAGGCTGTGAAAGGCAATATGTATTTGCACTCACATAGTTAAGCATAGTAAAAAAAGAATATTCCTTAAACATACAGGGAATTTTAGGCAAGGTATTAATAACAGAATTTCCGTATTTTCCATACAAAATACCGCCGAATTTGTTTAAGTAATTTCTTTGCAATAAAAGTTTATCGCCTTTGTAGAATCCATTAACGGGCGGTCCGATTTCTTTCAGCACATTTAATGCCTTTTTATCTTTTCTTTTTTCAGCTTCTTTAATACAGAAATTCCATGAAATTGTTTCATTGTTCGCTGCATCTACAACTTGACCTATGCCAACATAAATTAAGATATTTTCAGGATGAATCTGAACATACCATATGCCTAACTGCGAGCCGAAAGAGTGACCTACAATAATAATTTTGTCTTTATTAAATCTTTTTTTCAAATATTCAACTATACGATGAAGGTCATTAAGATATAGTTCTTTGGTAAGAATTTCTTTTTTAGCTGTTTTTCGGTTATATGCAAGCCCTGCACCTCGCTGATCCCAACAGACCATTGTGCAATATTCTGCTAAAGCTGAGTTCCATTTCATAATAAAAGGTCGGTCAGCAGCACCGCATCCGCCGTGCAGAAACAAAACAACAGGGTTAGAAAGATCCTGCGAACGAAATCGTAAATAGTAATTATTATTGGCAATATGTATTTTTTGGGCAGAATCATATCTATAAACAGTTTTCATTCAATCGCCTCCCATTGCTCTTATATTAACATAACGCCAATAGTTTCTCAACTTATTTAGCTCCAATTCGCATACGGTAACAAAAGCCCATATCAAATTCGTTGTTACCGTAAATTGATTTTACCTTTTTCCTCCAGTGTATGTTCATTTGGGTGATGGTGTAGTCTGTGGGATTTATCAGCTAAAGACTCAAGTGTCCCGTCATATCTTTTAAGCCAACGATAAACGTACTGACGGTTTTTTTTATACCTTATTGCTGCTTTTGTTACTCCGTATTTTTGAGAATATTTTATTATTGCTTGACGATACAGCATTGTTTGTGTTACAGTTTTCATGACGAATGGTTTTCCTTCTTTCAGTTGGTCTTGAGCAACTTTACTGTATCACAAGGTTTTCCATTCGTCACTTCTTTTTTTCTTTTTGTAACACATCTATTGTAAACCTACAAATTTGTATTTGAAAAATCAATATGAACATTGACTTTGAATTACATTTTGTGTATTATATTTAAGTTGATTTTATATAGTTATTTTAATATTTATATTAAGGAGAAAACGATGTTATTTAACTCCTATATTTTTATTTTTGTTTTGCTGCCGGTATCTTTGGTATTATATTTCGGATTTAACAGACTTAAGCTTTACAGTGCCGCAAAGATAAGTCTTATAATATGCTCTCTTGTTTTTTATGCGTATTTTAACTGGAGCTATGCGCTGATTATCGTTTCAAGTGTTGTAATCAACTTCATTTTGAATTCCGTTATGTTTTTAAATATCGGCAAAAGACTCAGAAAGACGATATTGATAATAGGAATCGTCGGAAATATAGGACTTCTTGTGTATTTTAAATACCTTGATTTCTTTCTTGAAAATCTCAACGTGATTTTCAAAGCCGATTTTGTTATGCGAAATATAGTTCTGCCGCTCGGGATAAGCTTTTTTACGTTCCAGCAGCTTTCTTATATTATAGACAGCTACAGAAGAGAAGTTCCGAAATATAACTTCCTTGATTATGCTTTGTTTGTTTCATTTTATCCTCAGCTTGTTGCAGGACCGATTGTTCTGCACAGTGAAATCGTGCCGCAGTTTGCAGATTTGCAGAAAAAAAGAATAAATACAGAAAACTTTTCAAAGGGGATTATGGCGTTTTCTTTCGGGCTGGCAAAAAAGGTTTTGATTGCAGATAAGCTCGGTGTACTCGTGAACTACGGATATGAATCGGTTGATTCTCTGGGCAGCTTTATGGCTATCGTTACGGTTTTAGGCTATACGCTTCAGATATATTTTGATTTTTCAGGATACTGCGACATGGCTACGGGTATAGGAAAAATGTTCAATATTGATATTCCCATGAATTTCAATTCACCGTATAAAGCAATTACTGTGGTCGATTTCTGGAAAAGATGGCATATAACGCTTACACGCTTTTTTACGTATTATGTTTATTATCCCCTCGGAGGGAACAGAAAAGGCAGATTTCGCACGTATTTGAATATAATGATTGTGTTTTTCCTAAGCGGTTTATGGCATGGCGCGGGATACACATTTATAATTTGGGGTCTTATTCACGGCGTCGCAAATGTTTTTACACGTATATTTGATAAAACGATAAAAAAAGTTCCAAAATTTATAAACTGGCTGTTTTGCTTTATTTTCATTAACGCAAGCTGGGTCGTTTTCCGCGCCGAAAGCCTTGAAACTGCCGGAACTCTGTATCGAAAAATCTTCGCGGGGGGGGGTACGGATATTTTACCCAGCGTTTCCAAAGCTCTGGAAAAAAATATACTCTCAAACCTGCTGCTTAATTTAGGAATAAGTAATAACTATTTCGTTTACATATTAATTCTTCTCGCTGCGGCTTTATTTCTGGCAGTGTTCTGTAAAAACACAAATGAACGTATCAAAGATTTCAAATTTTCTGCCAAAAATATGTTGGTTACTGCCGTGCTTTTATCAGTAAGCATTCTGCAGCTGACAGGCGTCAGCACGTTTTTATATTTCAATTTCTGATTACGGAGAGAATACATTATGAAAAAATGGCTTTTTTCACTGCTTGCTGTTACTGCCGCAGTATTGCTCGCGGTCGGCGGACTGAATTTTGCTGTTGATCCGCTTATGCAGTACAGAAAACTTCCGTCCTCGCTTACGTTTGTAGCTTATGACTATGATTACATTAATCCCGGCGTGGCAAAAAATTCCGAGTATAGCGCTGTGCTTGTAGGTACGTCATTAGCGGAAAACACAGATATGGACGAATACGAAAAGATATTCAACTGCAAAATGATTAAGATGATTTACCCGGGAGGCACAACTAAAAATTATGAAACCATTCTGAAACTGTGTTTTTCCGAACAGAATGTTGAACGTGTTATTTGGTGTGTTGATGATAATCTATATGAAAGCAACAGCAAAAATTACGTTCATGACATTCCGGAGTATTTGTACGATAACAATAAGCTCAATGATATAAATTATCTTTTGAATCTGTCTGTATTTTACAATTATACATTTAAGGATATTCTGAATTCCGTACGCGGCGTCGACGAGGGAGGAGCAGACGCTTTGCTCAGAGGCGATGCGTGGGGGAATGGCGCGCTTTACGGCAGGGAAGAGGTAATGAAGTATTATGCCATGACAGAGAAAACGGTTACAGAGCCTGATTTTTATTTAAATAATGTTAAGGATAATGTGAACAGTATTATTTTACCGATGATTGAAGAGAATCCCGATACCCAATTTGTTTTTTTCTTTCCTCCCAAGTGCGTAACGTATTGGAAATCCGCATTAGACAGCGGAGAACTTGAAAGTAAGGTGCTTGCCGCAAAGTATTTTTGCAAAGAACTGCTCAGCTATCCAAATGCGGAAATCTATTTTTATCAGAATTGTCTTGATCTTACGGTTGATTTTGATTTATACAAAGACAATATTCATTTCAATCCCGCCACAAATATAGTGCTCGGTCAAAAAATTGCCGCGGGCGAAGGCAGGCTGAGCATTGAAAATTATGAAGAAGTTCTTGACCGCTTCCTTGCTGAATATACAGAGCTTGATTATCAAAATTATATATATTAATAAAGTTTCGGGCAGAATGCTTTTGATAGCATACTGCTCTTTTTTATTCATTATGCGGAATAATTTAAAATATGAAGAAGTAAAATATATAGGTATATGTGAAAATTTAACAAATAATTTTTCAATTTTTATGAAATAGAGAGAAATATGTTAAATTATTGTTTATTTTAAACATAAAAATTGACAACTAAATAAAAGTATTATACAATATTTACAAACAATTTTAGCTAAGAGGATACTGTTATGAAAATTTACGACTCTAACAACATAAGAAATGTAGCATTCGCGGGTCACGCTTCCAAGGGCAAAACAACTCTGACAGAGGCGCTGTTGTATATTGCCGGCGCGTCAGAAAGAATGGGAAAGGTTGCGGATGGCAATACAGTTACCGATTATGACGCTGAAGAAAAAAAACGCAAGCTTTCAACCTCAAGTGCCGTTGCACCTGCGGAATATAAAGGTAAAAAAATCAATTTTATTGACACTCCCGGTCTTTTTGATTTTGCCGAAGGCGCAGCAGAAGGTCTGAGAGGAGCGGAAACCGCCGTTATCGTTTCCTCAGCGCGCTCAGGTCTGGCTGTCGGCGAAGAAAAAGCTTTCAAAAACGCCGGCTCAAGAAGGATGGCAAGAGTTTTTGCCATGACGAAAATGGATGACGAAAGAGCAGATTTTTACAAGGCTTTCAACGGTCTTGCCGCAAAATTCGGCTCGATTGTATGTCCTGTTGTTATTCCTGTTGTTTCAGGCGGCAAAGTCACCGCTTACTACAATATGGTTGATGATAAGGCATACACATATAACGGAACGAAAGCGTCGGCATCTGACGCTCAGCCCGATGATGTTCAGCGCTTTGAAGCAATTAAAGAAGTTTTCAATGAAGCTGTAGCAGGTACTGATGAAGAAATAATGGAAAAATATTTCGGCGGTGAAGAGCTTACAAAAGAGGATAGGATCAAGGGACTTCGTATCGGTGTAGCAGACGGCTCAATAATTCCCGTTTTCGCTTTAAGCGGAATTACGGGCGCAGCCTGTGATATGCTTCTTGATTTTATTGCAGACGCCTGCCCCGCTCCGAAATCCGAATATGCAAGCTGTGATGGTGAGCCTGTTGAGCTTACTCCTGATGCAAACGGTCCTCTCGCAGCCGTTTGCTTTAAAACAGTTGCCGATCCGTTTATAGGCAAGCTGTCGTTCTTTAAGGTCATCAGTGGAAAAATCACTGCAAATACAGTGCCTTATAATACGGCGACGGGCAAGGAAGAGCGAATGGGAAAAATCGTTACGATGTTCGGTTCAAAGCAGCTTGACTGTGCGGAAATTCCGGCAGGTGACATCGGTGCGATAGTTAAACTTACGGGTTTCAATACGGGCGATACGCTTTGCACTTCGGCTAAAGTGGTTAAGCTTGACGGAGTTGCTACTCCGAATCCTACCTATGCTATGGCTGTAAGCGCGGTTAAAAAGGGAGATGAGGAAAAAATCGCCAACGGTCTTTCGAGACTTTCCGAGGAAGATCCGAGTCTCATATTCTACACAAACAACGAAACGCACCAGCAGATTATTAAGGGGCTTGGAGAACAGCAGCTTGATGTTGCCGTTGCAAGGCTTAAATCTAAATTCTCCGTTGACGTTGCACTTTCCATTCCGAAGGTTGCTTACCGCGAAACCATCACAATAAAGGTTTCGGCTCAGGGAAGACATAAAAAGCAGAGCGGCGGACACGGGCAGTTCGGCGATGTCTTTATCGAATTTGAGCCGTGCGACTGTGAAAAGCTTGAGTTCGCCGAAAGGATTGTCGGAGGCTCTGTGCCTAAAAACTTCTTCCCTGCGGTTGAAAAGGGACTTAACGAGTGTATGGAAAAAGGCGTGCTTGCCGGTTATCCGATGGTCGGTGTTAAGGCGACGCTCTATGACGGCTCTTATCACCCTGTTGATTCAAGCGAAATGAGCTTCAAAATGGCTGCGGCGCTCGCCTATAAAGAGGGTATTTCAAAGGCTATGCCTATAATCCTTGAGCCTGTTTCAACAATAAAAGCGTACTGTAATGATGATGCGATGGGCGATATTATCGGAGATATAAATAAGCGCCGTGGAAGAGTTCTCGGAATGAATCCTGTAGGTGACGGTATGCAGGAGATTGTTGCAGAAGTTCCCGATGCGGAAATGGCGACTTTCTCAACATCTATGCGCCAGATTACGCAGGGCAGAGGTTCGTTTGAGTCGGAATTTGCCCGCTACGAGAGATGTCCCGAGCATATTTCCCAGAAAATAATTGCAGAAAGCGCGAATGAATAGGAAAATCGCATTTAATGGGCGGGCTTTTGCCTGCCCATTAAGGTTTTGTTTGTCATCAGAAAGGGGAATAATATGAGAGAGATTTATCAGGAAATAAAGAAATATTCGTTGATTGTAATCGCCGTAACCGCTTTTCTCGGAGTTCTTCTGATTGCTTTTCCAGATAGAATGGTCGCTTATACTGCGATTGTAATCGGCGGTTGTTTTATCCTGTGCGGAATTGCAGCATTAATAAGCTATGCCATAAATAAGGATTCAACGATGTCACTTATACTGGGAGTAATAGCTGTTGTTTCCGGAATTATTATCTGCGCCGCATACAGGCAGATTGTTTCAGTTATAATATTTCTGCTTGGAATATTCCTGCTTGTCGGAGGTATCGTTGATTTTATAAATTCAATAGACGTTGCCATAAGACATCATCGCTCATGGATTTTTACAGTTGTTCTTTCGGTAGCATCTATCGCTCTTGGAATACTGTCGATCGCCAATCCGTTCAATGCGCAGGATAAAATAGTTCAGATTGTCGGAGGCGGACTCGTTCTCTTCGCCGTGCTTGACCTTGTGACGTTTATTCAAATAAAGGCTGTTGCGAAGGAAATCAACAGGAGACTTGATAATAGAAATAGCGAGGTCAATGCAACCGAGGTTGATTTTGAAGAAACAGATGAAAATTAGAATCTTAATCATTGGGAGATTTCCGAAATAGGAAATCTCTTTTTGATCTCTTTAATAAAATTTATATTATTAACTTGAAGTATAAGCAATAGATATGCTATAATTATACAAATATTTTACTTTAAAGAACCTTTTAGGAGCAGAATATGACATATAGGGAAAAATACGAAAAATGGCTGTCCTTTGCGGATGAAAGCACGAAGGCTGAGCTTGAATCCATCAAAGACAATGAAAAAGAAATGGAAGATAGATTTTACAAAGATCTGTCTTTTGGGACCGGCGGACTTCGCGGCGTTATGGGCGCCGGTTCAAACAGAATGAATAAATACACCGTCGGCAAGGCAACCTTTGGACTTGCAAACTATCTTAAATCAAAATACAGCGGTGAAATCAAAATTGCCGTTGCTTATGACAGCAGGAATAATTCCGCTTATTTTGCGCGTGTTACCGCTGAAATTTTTGCTAACTGCGGTTTCAGCGTGTTTCTCTATGAAATGCTGGTTCCCGTTCCCGTTCTTTCGTTCACAACTGCATATCTTGGTTGCAATGCCGGCGTAATGATTACAGCGTCCCACAATCCCAAGGAATATAACGGCTATAAGGTATACGACAGCCGCGGATGCCAGTTCTGTACCGAAGACGCGAAAAACGCTATATCTTATATCAATCAGATTACCGATTTTGAAGCAATACCTTTCGGAAATTATAAGGAATCGAATATCACAATGCTCTCGGAGGAGACGCTCTCCGCTTATCTTGACGCAGTAAAAGCGCAGAGTCTTTATGAAGAAAAATCCGATTTAAAGATTGTTTATACTCCGCTTCACGGAACGGGAAATATTCCCGTAAGACGGATGCTTTCCGGGCTTAATGTTACAGTGGTTAAAGAGCAGGAGCTTCCCGACGGTAACTTTTCAACGGTAAGAAGTCCCAATCCCGAAGAAAAGGATGCTCTTTTGATTGCAATAGAAAAAGCAAAAGAAACGGATGCAGATCTTGTACTCGGAACAGATCCCGACTGCGACAGGGTCGGAATTGCTGTTCGTGACAGAAACGGTGAATACATTCTGTTTACGGGGAATCAGACGGGAGCGCTTCTTGTAAAATTTGTGCTTGAGATGAAAAAGGAAAGCCTTAACCCGAAGTCCACATTAGTTAAAACGATTGTTACATCGGAGCTTGGAGCGAACATCGGCAGAAAATACGGTTTGCAGGTTGAGGAGACGCTTACAGGATTCAAGTATATTGGTGATAAAATCAACAGATATGAGGACAGCGGCGAACGAGAATTTGTTATTGGATATGAGGAGTCGTACGGATACCTTGTTGGTACACACGCAAGAGACAAGGACGCGGTTGTTTCCTCCATGCTTATATGCCAGATGGCGGCGTGGTATAAGAACCGCGGAAAAACTCTGATAGACGGACTTAATGAAATCTACGATGAATATGGGTATTATCTTGATTCGCTTGACTCTTTTATATTAAAAGGCAAGGACGGCGCTGAGAAAATTCAGAGCCTTATGAGCTATTTCAGGAAAAACGGAGAGATACTGTTTGACGGCATCAGGGACACAATTGATTTTTCGGAGGGCGTCAGGGATTTGCCGAAAGAAAATGTACTTAAATATATTTGGGAGGACGGTTCTTGGATTGCGATTCGTCCGAGCGGAACGGAGCCGAAGATCAAGGTTTATTACAGCATTCGTGACAAGGATAAAAGGAACGCCGAAAAGCGTCTTATAAAAATAAAGGAAATAATCGGCGAAATAATTAAGTAATCAAGAGGTTTGCGGCAATGGAAAAATATGTCAAAGAGGTGCTTCAGCCGAAGCTTCAGGGGGACGGCGGTTGGATAGAATATG
>CANPXD010000061.1 GCA_947585615.1 uncultured Clostridia bacterium | reverse complement strand
CTATGTCAAAAACCCAGTCGGTCATGAAAAAGCAGTACGGATGATACTGAAAAAGCATCCTGCCATTGCAGACGCCGTTCTTAAAAGACATATTATGTATAACGAACAGCGAAAATATATTGACAGGCAGGAGGCGGCAGGTAAATGCCTTGTTATCCGACCGTCAAGGGAACTTCACTGCAACTCCATTGAAAAGAATACGGAAAAGCTTGAAAGCATATATCAGCTCGGCTATGAGCAAGGCAGCAAGAGTATAGAAGCAGTTGAAAAATTTCTTTCTGAATAAATAATCAAGAGCGTTTGAATCCAAATTCAGACGCTCTTATATTTTACCATTCAAGATTGTGAAGTTTTCCTTTCAGCGTTAATTCCGGGTAATTCCATTGGCGCAGCACCTCGTAAACGCCGACCGCGACGCTGTTACTTAAATTAAGACTTCTTATAATCCCCCGCATCGGCAGTCTTACACATCGGTCATGATTTTCTTTCAGCAGTTCCTCGGGAAGTCCCTTTGTTTCTTTGCCGAAAACAAGAAAGGCGTTATTTGGATAAGAAATATCACTGTGTGCCTGCTCCGCTTTAGTTGTGAAATAAAAAAACTCAGCGCCCACGTTTTTTTCAAAAAAATCATCGCTGCTGTCGTAAAAAGTTATATCAAGCTTGTCCCAGTAATCAAGACCTGCGCGTTTTACCTGCCTGTCGGTTATTTCAAAAGCCATCGGCTTTACAAGATGAAGCCTTGCTCCCGTCGCGGCGCAGGTGCGCGCGATATTTCCCGTGTTCTGCGGTATCTGAGGTTCAATCAGTACTATGTTGAGTGAGTGTTCCATTAATATACACTTCCTTTATGTTCAAATCGCCGTCAGTAAACACTATATCCGCCGCTTTCCCGACTGCTATCGAGCCTATCTCTCCGTCCAGCTTAACCGCTCTTGCAGGGTTGATTGTGCAGCTTTTAAGGGCTGTTTTAAAATCAATTCCATAAGAAATCAGATTCCTGAATTCATCAAAAAGATTTGATACGGATGCGGCTATCGTTCCGTCTGAAAGATACGCACATTCTCTGCTCTCAGGCACAAAGACTTTCTGCCCTCCAAGCTCAAATTCACCTGCGCCCAGACCCGCGGCACGCATTGAATCCGATATAACACAGGCTCTGCTGTCGCCAAGTATTCTAAAGGTGTTCCTTAAAACGGCAGGGCATATGTGCTTTCCGTCACAAATAAGCTCGCACATTACGTTTTCACTGTCAAGCGCCGTTCCGACAAGTCCTGCATTGCGGTGGTTCATAGGCGTCATTGCGTTGTAAAGGTGTGTAACGTGACTTGCTCCTATATCAAACGCCCTGCGCGCTTTTTCCGCATCCGCGGCTGAATGGCCAAGCGAAACGGTGCATTTTTTACTTGCCTGACGTATGAATTCATCGCTGTCAAACGCTTCGGGCGCTATTGTGATAAGACGCACAAGTCCGCCGCTTTCATCAAAAAGGAAGTTGAATTCATTAATCGAGCCACGCCGTATATAATCCCCGTTTTGAGCGCCTTTTTTGCTCTGTGAAATATATGGTCCCTCAAGATTGATTCCGACGAGCTTTGCTCCATCCTTTAGCCTGCGGTAGGCACGCGCGCATTTTACAACGGAAACAAGCGTTTCGCTGTCAAGCGTCATCGATGTACCGCAAAATGAGGTTATACCGTTTTCAGCGAGATAAAGGCTCATCTTATCGAGACTTTGCGTGCAGCCATCCGAAAAATCGCCTCCGGCGCCGCCGTGGATATGAATATCGACAAAACCGGGAAGCGCAAGCATTGAACTCATATCCCTACCGGCTCCGTCTATCACTCCGATTGCGGCGATACGACCGTTTTCAATAAGAATATCGGCCGTTTCCTTTTCAAATATTTCATTGTAAAAGCACACGTTTTTAAATAGCATTACAGATTTTCCCTCAAAATTCTTGCTGTGATTTCCTCAAGCTGTTCAAATGTCTCAAGCGTTCCGATTTCAGCTCTGAAAGCGGCTGAGCCGCGCAGTCCCTTTGTGTAATATCCTGCGTGGTGCCTTGCCTCGCGCATTGCCGTATATTCGCCTTTATATTCCATTATCTTTCTAATATGAGAAAGCATAACCGTCATTTTTTCTTCAAGAGACGGCGGCGGAATAACGATACCGTCACTGAGATATACATTTACACAGCGGAAAATCCACGGATTACCGAGCGCGCCTCTGCCAATCATAACGGCGTCGCACCCTGTTTCTTCAAGCATAAGAGCCGCGCTCTGCGCGTCAACTACGTCTCCATTGCCGATTACGGGAATATCAACAGCGGATTTAACCTGCCTTATAATATCATAATCAACCTTTCCGCTATACCTTTCCTTTTTTGTTCTTCCGTGGACAGTTATTGCCGCCGCACCGCTTTTTTCGAGCAAGCGTGCCATTTCAACGGCATTTACGCTGTCGCTGTCCCAGCCCTTTCTGATTTTGGCGGTTACGGGAACATTCACAGCCGAGGCAACTGCCTTTATGATTTCCGCCGCAAGAGCAGGATTTTTCATTAGCGCCGCTCCGCCGCCGTTCCCCGCGATTTTCGGTGCGGGGCAGCCCATATTTATGTCTATGATTTTCGGTCCGAACTCAAGGCACTTCACCGCTGCCGACGCCATAGTTTCGGGATCGTCTCCAAAAATTTGTGCGCCTGCTGTTTTTTCATCGCTGCCGAGTGACAAAAGAGCGGCGCTTTTTTTGTCTCCCATGGTAAGTCCCTTTGCGCTCACCATTTCCGTTACGGTATACGCTGCACCGAAGCGCGCACAAAGCTCCCGGAAAGCTTTATCCGCAATTCCTGCCATCGGCGCGAGAAACGCAACATTATTAAATTCTATATTTCTTATCTTCATATGAAAAATTATCGTCTGCTCTATAAAAAATCAGTTCATTATGTATAATTCGTACAGACCGTACATAAGCAGATTTTCATCGCAGATTATCTCCTGTTTGCACATAGGAATAATTTGCCGTGACCGCCCTCCCGTTACAACAGCAATCACATTTTCTTCTCCCATTTCCTCTTTGATTCTTTCGAGCATACCGTCTATCATGGCCGCGTGAGCGGTCAGCAGACCGATTTTCATACATTCCTCTGTACTTGTTCCGATTGCGTTGTTCGTAGGGATAAGATTTATTTCTCCAAGCTGTGAAGCGGCGCTGACAAGAGCCTTCATAGAGATGTGCGGGCCGGGAGCTATCGCCCCTCCGAGACATACGCCGGAACCTGAGACAGCAAAAAATGTGGTTGCCGTTCCAATATCTACGATTATAACGGGATAACCGTACTTTTTCACTGCGCCGACTGCGCCGCAAATAATATCCGCGCCGATTTTTTCGGGATTTTTATGCTTATAAGTAAGACCGGTATTCAGCTTTGAGCTGACAAAAATCGGCTCTTTGCGCAGCAGTTCAAAACACAATGCGGCAATTCTGCTGTTTGCCTCGGGCACGACCGAAGATATTATAACGCCTTCAAGGTCATATCCGTTTATAATACGCCTAAAATTTTCACTGCCGCATACATCGGTTTCATCTTTTACCGTTCTGTATCTTACCTGTCGGACAGGCTTTCCGTTTTCAATAATTGCGGCGACCGTATCTGTATTCCCGACGTCAATTCCGAGTATCATTCGCCACACTCCTTTTTCCTGCGTATATCAAGCGCATGACTCAGAATTTCATACGCCGCCTGTTCCTTGGTCATTTTATCAAAATCAAGCACTCCGTCCTCGGTTATAATGCTGATGACATTGGTGTCGCCGCCAAAGCCTGCGCCTTTTTCACGTAGACTGTTTGCAACGATGAGGTCGCATTTCTTTGATACAAGTTTCTTTTTTGAATTTTCTATAAGATTTGATGTTTCCATTGAAAAGCCGCATACGACCTGCGCGCCTTTCTTATTTTCACAGACATCCTTCAGAATATCCTTTGTTCTGACAAGTTTGAGGGATAATGCGCCGTCGCTTTTTTTTATTTTTTCGCTGCTCACCTGTTCAGGTGTATAATCGGCAACCGCAGCGGCTTTTACGAGAATATCGTAATCCTTGACACGGCTCATAACGGCGCTGTGCATATCCTCTGCCGACTCTGCCTCAACGAATTCGGCAAAAATCGGTCTTTTTATGCCGGTCTTTCCCGTAACCAAAGTTACCTCGGCTCCCCGCTCCATGGCGCACTTAGCGATGGCATAGCCCATTTTTCCTGTTGAGCAGTTTGTTATATAGCGCACGGGGTCGATGCTTTCAACGGTAGGGCCCGCTGTGACAAGCACTTTAATCCCTTTCATATCCTTTTCAAATTCAATTTCTCTTTTAATATATTCGAGCAGAATTTCAGGCTCGGGCATTTTTCCCGCGCCCTCATCGCCGCAGGCAAGACGTCCCGACGCAGGCGCAACAATCTCAAAACCGCGTCTTTTGAGCGTTTCCAGATTTTCCTGAACAGCGGCGTTGTTAAGCATATGCGTGTTCATTGCCGGAGCAACAATGATTTTACATTCCGCTGCCAGCAGTACGGTGCTCAGCATATCGTCTGCAATGCCGTTTGCCGCCTTGCCGATAATATTTGCCGTGGCAGGAGCAATCATTATAACATCCGCCTTTTGCGCAAGCGAAACATGGGCAACGTGAAACTGAAAATTGCGGTCGAATGTATCAACAAGACATTTGTTTCCCGTGAGCGTTTCAAACGTTATCGGATTAATAAAATTCATTGCATTTTTAGTCATTATTACATGAACATCGGCGTTTTCCTTAACAAGCAGACTTGCAAGCGCAGCAGACTTGTAAGCGGCAATACTGCCCGTAACGCCCAGAACAACCGTTTTACCTTTCAGCATTTCTGTCTCCTAATCCATACCGCTTAGCAATCCGTGCTTTTCATAGCGTGTTGTTTTAACAATTTTATTGCCGTCGTCAACAAAAACAATGTTCGGGCGGTGATTTTCCGCCTCATCGGCATTCATCATGGCATAAGCCATAATAATAATTTTGTCGCCAACCTGAACCTGTCTCGCCGCAGCACCGTTAAGGCACACGAGTCCGCTGCCCCTTTCACCGGCAATCGTGTACGTTTCAAAGCGGCTTCCGTTGTTAATATCAACAACCTGCACCGCCTCGTATTCAAGAATGCCGGCTGCTTCCAGAAGTTCCTCATCAACCGTAATGCTGCCCACATAATCAAGTTCTGCCTGCACCACCGATGCACGGTGGATTTTCCCTTTAAGCATATTTATAAACATTGAACAATCTCCCTGTATTACTCAGTGACGATAAAATTGTCTATCAGTCTCGTTTTTCCGATATAAACAGCCATAGCCACAAGAACGTTTTTGTGAATCGTATCGGTAAGCGAAATATCGTCAAAATTCACCGCCTCAACATAATCAATTCTTGCAAGCGGCTCTGTTTCAAGATTCTTTTTCATAGCCGAAATTATCTCTTTTGCGTCGGTGATTCCGCTTGCAACGAGTCTTTGACCGAGAAAGACTGTTTGACTCAGTATCCGTGCCGCGCGCCTTTCCTTTTCATCAAGATATGTATTGCGCGAGCTTTTGGCAAGCCCGTCAGGTTCTCTGACAATCGGGCAGCCGATTATTTCAATGGGTAAATTCAAATCGCACACCATTCTTTTTATAACCGCAAGCTGCTGCGCGTCTTTTTGACCGAAATAGGCTCTGTCGGGCATAACGATATTGAAAAGCTTACTGACAACGGTACAGACTCCTCTGAAATGAATCGGTCTGCTTTTGCCGCAAAGTTCAGCCGTAGGGCCGTTCATATCAACAAAGGAACAGAAACCGTTTTTATACATTTCCTCTGCGGCGGGATTAAAAATCAGGTCGGCGCCGGCTTTGGCGCAAAGGCTTTCGTCCGCCTGAAGATCTCTCGGATAGCTGTCAAAATCCTCGGAGGGACCGAACTGCATAGGATTTACAAATATACTGACAACCGTTTTGTCGTTATCGCTCACGGATTTGTCAATAAGGCTTTTATGCCCTTCGTGAAGAAATCCCATTGTCGGCACAAATCCTACCGTTAATCCCGATTTTCTCCACTCGCGCACCTGCGCTCTTACCTCGTCTATCGTATGTACTGTTTTAATCATATCATTCACGCTTTCAATACAGCTTTTCAATCACCGAGCTGTCTATATCATATGTATTTTCCTTTGACGGAAAGGCCGAACTTTTGACCTCCTCGTCATATTTTTTAAACGCGGCGGTCATTATTTCACCGATTGAGGCATATTTCTTAACAAACTTAGGCGTAAAATCGGAAAACATACCAAGCATATCCTGATAAACAAGTACCTGTCCGTCACAGCCGTTTCCCGCACCTATGCCGATTGTTGGAATTTCAAGCTTCTGTGTTATGAGAGAGGCAAGCTTCTCCGGAACTGCTTCAATAACCACGCAGAAAGCTCCTGCCTGCTGCACGCTGACTGCGTCCTGAAGCAGTTTTTTCGCGGCCTCCTCCGTTTTGCCCTGTACCCTGTTTCCGCCGAGCGCATTTATGGACTGCGGAGTAAGACCGATGTGCGCGCAAACGGGAATTCCGGCGTCGGTAACAGCCTTTATCTGGGGGCATACCTCAGCGCCTCCCTCAAGCTTAACGGCGTTTGCTCTGCCCTCTTTCATAAGTCTGCCGGCATTCACAACGGCGTCATAAACACAAGCCTGATAAGACATAAAAGGCATATCCGCAACCACAAGCGCATTTTTTGCGCCCCGCGCAACGGCTCTCGTATGATGAATCATATCCTCCATTGTAACCGAAACCGTGTCCTCATAGCCGAGCATAACGTTTCCGAGAGAATCACCTACAAGAATTGAATTAATGCCTGCGCCGTCTATCAGCTTTGCCGTTGAATAATCGTATGCCGTAAGCATGGACAGCTTTACTCCGTCCCGCTTTGCCTTGGCAAATGTTAAAACCGTATTTTTCATTATACGCAATCCCTCCCTGAATTGTGAAGATTTTTTTGATTGTTTAAAAGCTTTTCAAGCTTTGTATAATCAGCCGAAGGATATTTATCCTTTGCAATGAAAACCAGCTCCGAAGAAAGTGCTCTGTATGCCGCTTCAATCCTGCCGCCGTCCTCAAGCACCGATAAATGCTTGCAGACAGTTTCATAATCGTTTCTGTCCACAGGGCCGGTAAGAGCTGCCGCACAGCCTTTTTCCGTAAGACTGCGCGCATTTCCCAAAAACAGCGGAGCAATAGCGGTTGCCGCCTCGGCTTCTGTAAAGCCGCATTCCCCGAGAAGCCTTGCGGACATATGATAAAGTCCGATTACAAGATTGCTCGCCGAGGCAAGCGCGACATGATATTTTATCTTCTGTTCCGCGTCGATAATACGGTAAGGATTGCCAAGACCCTCGATAAGCGAGGTTATAATGTCCATTTTTTCAGGACTGCCCTGCACGGTGAAAAACGCTTTGTGAAGTTCTTTATACGAATTTTCCTTATCGTTTATTGCAAAAGCAGGATGAACCGAATAGGCATAAGCTCCGACAGTCTTAGCGTTTTTAAATGCTTCCGCAGGCAGCGCGCCGCTGCAATGACACAGTATTTTATCCTTTAAATCGCAGCGTTTTTTGAGTTGTAAATACACTTCGCATATAACCGAATCAGGAACCGTTATGAACAGAATATCGCTCTCTTCGGCAATCTGTTCGGCAGAGACAAAATATCTGCTTTCCGTGAGCAAAGCCGCGCTGCGCGCGTGTTCGGCGGTTCTGCTGCAAAAGCCTGAGATTTTCAGTTTTTTCGCATAAAAATAGCGGCCCAGAGATACTCCTGCCCTGCCCGCACCTATAAACCCTATTGACAATTTTTCTTTCATAGTCATACCTCCTCGCTCTTATCAGGCAAAATCACCCACGCTGTGCGTTAGGCGTTTCGTTACTGAGAACGTATGAATATAATATCCGGCGCGGTACGGCTTCTTACGAATACCATCCACGGATAATATACAATATTATATTGAATTTGTAAAGTCCAAACAGGAAGTTTTTTCAAGCAAAATGGCTTACACTTGAATTTAAAAACCGGGTGTTTTATAATAATATCGATGGAAGGATGTATAAAATGGAGATAAAAAAATTTGAACATATTATTTCTCTCGGACATTTCTGCGGAGTTGCGCAGGAGCTTGAAAGATTGGGGCTCCGCGATGCAAGCTATCCGTTTGACTGGCTGATAACACAGCGCTCAGCCGCTGAGGAATTGATTGAAAACCGTTTCGAGGATTTTTTGACCTATGATTTATTGTATCAGGATTCGCAGCATCCCGGGATTTACAGAAACAAGAGATACGGTTTCGGCGTCAGCTTTTACCATGATTTTTCCGCATTCATTCCTCTTAAAGAACAGCTTGATGCTGTTACCCAAAAATACAACAGAAGAATCCATCGCTTTTACGACGCGATCCGTGAACCGACGCTCTTTATACGGTATATCAACAATGAAGAAGATGCCGCGTATTACAAAAACAGCTCCGATAAATCAGTACCCCCCCCCCGATGAAATCTTTTTGCCCTCAAAACGAGCTTCTGCTTGTAATTGACAGCAGATTCAAATGCGAACGTATACCGAACGCATTTTATGTCGACCGCGATGAAGGAGATTCTGTTGCGCGCAGATTTACTGAAAAGAATGACGAATTGCTTAAATATCTTGCAAGCGATGACCTCTACGACAAGGAAAAGCGTGAAAAAAATCTGAATATTTTCAGACAAAAGGAAAAGACCAAAAATTCTTCTTTGAACCTATTGAAAAGCAAATTTGACAGGCGCGTCTTAAATAAAATCAAAAAACCGTATATCCATCAAAACAGAATATAGACGAATGACTTCCGTGATTTCTTATTTTGCTTAACGCATAATTTTATAACGGAAGTTTTTTTCTGTTTCGGGGATTTGCCCGCAGAATTGTATAAATCATAAATATATTATAAAAACTGCATCAAATCAGGTTGAATAATTGTCAAATTTCTGTTAAAATAATATAGCAAATTTGACTAAAAGGAGAATTCTTTATGGCTGAAGTTCAAGAAAAGCAAAAAAAGTACATGAAGTTTTCAGAGATCATTACCTTTGGTGTAGGGCTGTTCGGCGTTGCGCTTATGACCGGCTGGATGCCCGACTACACGGCGACCTTCTTTGCAGACTTCGCATTCAAAGGCAAAGGCTTCGATACGGCGACTATGTCAAACGCCATATCAACCGTCTTTCTCGTTGCGGGCTTCGTGGGCGCCATATGCGAGCTTGTAATCGGCTATCTTGTAGACCACACAAGATCAAAATTCGGCAAGGTTAAGCCTTGGGTTGGCTTCGGTGTTATTCCGCTTGCCATCATTTCCATGCTCGTGTTTGTTGCGCCAAACACAAACTCCCAAACAACGGCTATCATCTGGATGTTTGTTGTTTACAGCTTATATACCGCAATTTCCTGCGCCGTTGAAAGTCCGTCAAACTGCTTCGGTTCGCTTTGCTCTCCCAATCCGAGCGAACGCTCAACGGCTATTTCCATATCATCGTTCCTTCGCTCTGTCGGTCAGTCCGGCGGTATGGTTGTTGTTATGGTAGTCGGCGTTCTTATGAAAGCGCTTATGGGTCAGCAGCAGTTCCAGAATGCAGAGGGTCAGGGTCTTGATCTCGTGATTTCAACTGCCGTCTGCGCTGTAGGTCTTATCCTTTTTGTAATGATATTCTTTGTAAACAACAGAGAGCGTGTTCCGTTTACAAAAGAGAAAATAAGCATAATTGATTCACTCAAGGTTGTATTCGGAAACAAGAATCTGCTTATGGTTTCTCTCACAAAGCTTGCGGGCTTCGGCCGCGGCGTTTACGGCACTGTTTCGCTTTACATAGCCGTTTATCTTCTCGGTTCAAAGGATTTGAAACTTGCGCTTCTTCTTCCTATGGGTATCGGAACGGCGGTAGGTACACTGCTTGTAAACTTTGTTCTTAAAAAGTTTTCAACAAAGAAAACTTATATCCTTTTCTGCATCTATGGTGCAAGCTCGCTTGCAATCCTTTATCTTGTTTCAAACGCAATCGGTTTTAACAAGACACTTATTATTCCGTTCCTTATCATCAATTTCTTCTGCGGCCTTCAGCATGGAAACACAAACACAACTCCGAATATTATGATTGCCGACTGTGTGGACGAAATTGAATACAAAACCGGCAAGCGCCAGGACGGCGTTGCCTATGCCGGATACGGACTTTTCTCGAAAATCGCATCCGCGTTCACAAAAGGTCTCGGACCGTGGCTTCTCTACACATGGTCGCAGTATCAGATCTCACAGGACGCAAACGTTGCATATGCAACTCAGGCGGATTCTACTCTCAACCGTTTGCTTATGATTTACACCATTATTCCTGCAATATTCGTTCTTCTTCAAATGGTTCCGATTTTCTTCTATGACAATGTCGGAAAGAAGAAAGAAATGATAACTGCGGCTCTTCAGGAGCGCCGCGCGGCAGCAGGATTAAATTCAGACGATACCTCCGCCGACGGTGCGGCGGCGGAATAAACAGGGAGGTAATTGATAATGGCTAAAGAAAACAAAAAGTTCAATTACGGTCTTTATGCTGTGAGCACCTTTGTGATTGTGACCGTTATCCTTGTTTTAATCACTTTGTTTACATTTAAAAGCAAATATATTGCCTTTAATGAGGAAAAGGTTGCCGTAAACTATACGGATACAATCGTTCAAAGAGGCGACGGATACAACGCGTACAAATATACCCTTTCCGCAAAAAGCAGCAAATACGGCGATTTTATCCGTGTCAACTATATGTATCCTTTAATCTATCCCGGCTACGAAGCAGGAATTGATTCCGACACATTTGACGAATTAAAAGAGAACGGATTAAACACAGACAAACATAAATCAGACGCTACCAAAAATGACGACGGAACGCTTGCCGGTCAGCTCGCGGATGCAATGTATCCCTATTATGTTGAACTTATGAATCAATACGGCTGGGATGACTATGACGCTGTTTACACGAATTATTTCAACAAGTTGATTGAAGTAAGACAGCAGATTTTCGGCGACGATTATCTTTCCGACGAGGTTATGTTCACAGCTATTGAGTCAAATGTTTCCACATACGGAAATTCGCTTACGGGCACAAAAGAAGTGCTTGCCGATGATAAAAAAACTGTTATTCAGGAAAAATCAACAGGCGTATATCAAACTCTTTTCGGAGACGACTATAAGTTCAAGACAGAAGTTGTAAGCGTTGGAGACATTGAGGATCTTGACGCCTACAAGGCTGCCCTTAACACTGCCGCTCTTGAAACCTACGGCATTTCGGCTGACGACATTTCACAAGCCAAGACCGTTGAAATAAAAATATCACTTGAGGACGGCACGGCGGTTGCCAGGATGACAGTTTATGAGGTAAAAATCGGAAACACATGGTACGTTGACAATCTTTCGACCGACACCTCACCAATTT
>CANPXD010000060.1 GCA_947585615.1 uncultured Clostridia bacterium | reverse complement strand
CTGTTGTTCCCACCAGAGTCACACGGATAGATTCCGTGTGACATTCGGCCCGGTAGTTCAGCTGGTTAGAACGCCTGCCTGTCACGCAGGAGGTCGACGGTTCAAGTCCGTTCCGGGTCGCCATTATGTGCTTCTGTAGCTCAGTCGGTAGAGCAGGGGACTGAAAATCCCCGTGTCGATGGTTCGATTCCGTCCGGAAGCACCATAAATGCGGATTTAGCTCATCCGGTAGAGCGCCACCTTGCCAAGGTGGAGGTGGCGAGTTCGAGTCTCGTAATCCGCTCCACCGGGCACTATTATTAGTGCCCATTATATTAGGCACCATAGCCAAGAGGTAAGGCAGAGCTCTGCAAAAGCTTTACGCCCCAGTTCAAATCTGGGTGGTGCCTCCAAATCGGTAAAAGCGCTTCTTTTGAAGCGCTTTCTTTTTGTTAAAAGAATGTAAACTTTTTTTGCTTAATTTTGATGAATTTTCCTTATTATGTATATTTCACACATTAAATAATAATTTATACACTTTTTTATATAATTTTGTATATAATATTTACAGTTTGTTCATATTTTGGCTCATCATTTTTAATTTTTTTGTTGAAATTTGAATTTAATAATGTTATACTACCAATAGACTTTATAAGGAGGTCACTGCCTTGAGTAAAGAATCAAAGCTCAATAAGAAAGAAGCCAAGGCCGCCAAAAAGGCTGCCAAGCTTGAGAAAGCAGCGCAGAAAAATGCTGCTAAAGCTGAAAAACAGCATGCCAAAGCATATGATAAGTTCGTCAAGGAAACTAACAAGAAAAATGCAAAAGGCGAAAAGAAAGCTGCTGCAAAAGGTGTTGCATTTACAGCTGTTGCTATTCCTGCAATCGAGGATTTTCAGTCTAAAAGTGAGTTAAAGGCTGCCAAAGCTAATGAAAAGGCATACAACTCAATGGTTAAAAAGATTGAAAAGAAAAATGCCAAGCTCGAAAAGAAATGCGCCAAAAAAGGTAAGCCCTTCGTTCCAATTGCAATACCGACTCAGGATGAGGTTGTTGCTCAAGAAAATAAGAAGAGAAAGATATTCACTATGATCCTTCTTATCTTGCTTATCTGGGCAATGGTATATTTCATCATTATGTGGTTTATGTATGTTGCTCCTGTAGTTCCGGTTGACAATGAAGATGAAACAACAACTGCGAAACCTTCCTATGATTATGCTACATATTCAAATCCGCATGAAATAACAACTACCCCCGATTACAGCATTGCCGACGCAAAGTTGTTCCTTCAGCAGGTTATTCATGATAACTGGAAGAAGATTGGGTATTCTTCAGATGTAAGCAATAGTTCTATTACTTATAATAACAGAACCGTTACCGTTAATAATGCCGAATGCCGCGTATTCTCATGCGAGGGAAAGACGTTTGCTGTGGCTGTTAAGCTCTCAAGTTGTTATGTATATGATAACGGAAAATATGTTCCGCTTACATTTAATGATACAGATATAATTTTTGATTAATAACGCAGAGAATCCTATTGTAGCTGTCTCACGATGGTGAGGCAGCTTCTTTAGGTCACGGCAGTTTATAATTATTTAATCATTTTATGTAAATTGCATAATTATTTTCCAAATAGTGTTCACATTTTATAATATTTATGATATTATATTTACATTGTCTGTTAAGGGGGAAATTTATGAAGACAAGTAAAAAGGACAGCGGAAAGCGTCTGTCAACCGGGGAGGTTGCCGCCTACTCATTAGGATCTCTCGGCGCACAGTTCAGCGGAAACTGCGTAAATGCGTTCTTTCTGATTTATTTGTGCATTTATCAGGGATTGAATCCTCTTGTAATGACGGTCGCGTTCGTTCTTGCCAAGCTTTGGGACGCAATCAATGATCCTATGCTTGCAGCAATTATCAATAATGTAAAGAAATCACGATTCGGAAGATACAGACCTTGGATATTTTTCGGCGCTCTTATCAACGCGGGAACGCTTGTTGCCATGTATATTCCTATGGGTGAGGGTGTTTCAACAGTCGCAAAATATACATTTTATATAGCGATGTATGTTTTGTGGGGAATGTCTTTCACTCTTGTTGATGTTCCGTTCTGGACAATGCTTCCCACAATAGCAAATACAACATCGGAACGTAACAGAGCAAGCTCAATGGCAAAGCTTATAGGAGGTCTCGGCGGTTTTCTTGTAGGAATGATAGGAACTTCGATCATACTGCCGAATTTCTCTAAGCACGGAATGAACAGGGCATATATGATCATCGGCGCAACGGCAGGTGCAATAATGATAATTTTTCTGCTTGTTACGGTCATTTTCAATAAAGAAAAATACCCGATACCTCATTCAAATGTCAGTCTGAAAACCGTTATTAATTTATTCAAATCAAACGATCAGCTCCGTCCGTATGCGTTCAGTCTTGTGCTTTATCTTTCGGGAGTAAATATCGCAACCTCTCAACTTTTGTATTTATATACATACTGTTATCAGGACGGCGCAAATCTTCTTGATTCCTCATATAGCTATACGCTTTTCTGGATAGTTGCCTGTACCGGTCAGGGAATCGCTATGTTTTTCTATGACCAGATAACGAAAAAAATTCCTCGAGAAAAAATTTATGAATTTTCGTTTTGGGGCTGTGTCTTCAGCTATATCCTGATGTTCGTGATATTTTTCTTTCTCAAGGAAAAGCACTATCTTTTCAATGCAATCGCAATTGCGCTGAGCGGTACGTTTGTAATGCTTTCTTCAGGTATGAATCAGATTGGCAGTACCGTTATGATTGCCGATATAACTGACTATGGTGAATACAAAACCGGCAAAAGAGCAGACAGCATTATGTTCAGCGTTTCAACGCTTATTCAGAAAATTGCCGGAGCAATGGCAATGCTTATTCTCGGAATAGGCATATCTGTTGCAGGTCTTCCTACTATTTCCGATTTGCCGATTACAAACCCCGACGGCTCTTATAATACAACCGTAAGCGTTTTTTACGATGATGACAAATACCTTATCAGCAATGAAGATACGTGGGAGCTTGTTCAAAGCGACAGTCAGTATGACGGCAAGGCGGAATTTGTTAAGGAAAATCTTATTTCAAGCAGAAGCCTGACCATTATGCGCGTATTTATGTTCTTAATGCCGATACCGCTTTGTATTATAGCTTATTTCATTTATAAAAAGAAATATATATTATACGGAAAAACATATGATGACATAAAAACGGAAATTGACCGCAGAAGAATAGAAAGCGGTTTTATTGAAGAAGAAGCTGAATCAACGCAGTAAACAAATTTCACTATATAAAGGAGTAACAATTATGGCGAAAAATAACTGGTACAAGGAAATGGTCTGCTATCAGATCTGGCCCCGTTCATTCTGTGACGGTAACGGTGACGGCATAGGAGATCTTGAAGGTGTTCTCACGAAACTCGACTATCTCAAGGATCTCGGTATAAACTGTATTTGGTTTTCCCCCCTCTACTGCTCACCAAATGCTGATTACGGCTATGATATTTCCGATTACAGGACTATTTCTCCAGAATACGGCAGCAACGAGCTGTTTAAGAAAGTGCTTGATGAAGCTCACAAGCGCGGTATAAAGGTGATTATGGACCTTGTCGTTAATCACACGTCTGATGAACATCAATGGTTTAAAGAAGGCATTGACAAGAACAGTCCGTATCACGACTACTATTTCTGGCGTGATCCCAAAGAAGGCGGAAAACTTCCGAATAACTGGGGTTCTCTTTTTGAGGGAAAAGCGTGGGAGTACAACAGCACTAACGGTCAGTACTATCTTCATCTTTTTTCCAAAAAACAACCTGATCTGAATATGGATAATCCTAAGGTTCGCGAAGAAGTCAAGGACATTATGCGCTTTTGGCTTGATATGGGTGTTGACGGCTTCAGAGAGGACGTTATCACATTTATTTCCAAACGGGAAGGACTTCCGAATGGATTCCCGATTCCGCAGGCAACAGGTATGCAGCACTATAAGGATGGTCCGCATATTCACGAATATCTTAAGGAATTCCGCGAGGTACTTAATGAATACGACTGCTTTGTAGTCGGTGAAGCTCCGATGATGAATGTAAAAACAGCACTTTCCTATATTACCGAAGGTCCTGACCAGGAGTTGGATATGATGTTTCATTTCCAGCATATGGCTGCTGACTGCCTTTTCACGGAATTTCTTGCAACACCATTTGACCTGCGCAAGCTGAAGAAAGCGTTTACTAACTGGCAGACTAAGCTGTATGGCAAGGCATGGAACGCTCTTTATATGGAAAACCACGATCATCCGCGTATCATCTCGCGCTACGGAAGCGAAAAGTACAGAACGGAAAGCGGAAAATCTATAGCTAATTCGTATTTCCTCCAGTGCGGCACGCCTTTCATATATCAGGGTCAGGAGATTGGCATGACGGACATCAAGCTGCCTAATCTTGAAGATTATCAGGATGTTTTCGGCGTCAATAATTACAAGACTCTCCGTATGCTCGGCGTATCGCATTCCACGGCCATTGAGAGACTTAAAAAAGTAAGTCGCGGCAACGCAAGAACGCCCGTTCAGTGGGACGACAGTGCTTACGCGGGATTCTCAAACACAGAACCATGGATGCCCGTTAATTCAAATTATAAAGAGGTAAATGCCAAGGCTGAAATGGCAAATCCCAATTCAATATATAATCACTATAAGGCGCTTATTGAGTTCCGCAAAAATAATCCCATTGTTATATATGGCGATTACAAAGAGCATAACAAGGAAAGTAAAGACATCTATGTCTATGAGCGCAATTATGAAGGCAAACGCCTTCTTGTAATATGTTCTTATACCGACAAGCCGGTTGTATTCAAAGCTCCTAAGGGTTTTGAACTTCAGAAAGGCAAAGCTGTTCTGTGCAACTACGGCGATTTGCCGCTGACATCCAATATGTTTATAACACGTCCTTACGAAACACGTGTATATTATTTTGAATGATGCTGAAAATTTAAGGGGTTTTAGCGATATAAAGCAAAAGCAGACGTATCATCGTCTGCTTTTGCCATTTCTACTATATTTAATTAGTTCTTCAAACTGTGAAGGGGAGCGGGAATTCTGCCGCCTCTGTTGATAAATTTAGACGGTGAATTTGTATTGACCCGCATTACAGGTCCTGAGCCAAGCAGACCGCCGAATTTAAGCTCATCGCCGACCTGCTTCCCGATCGCGGGAATAAGCCTGACGGCTGTTGTCTTTCCGTTTACCATTCCGATAGCGGCTTCGTCGGCTATAATACCGCTGATTATCTCAGGCGTTGTATCACCGGGAATAACAATCATATCAAGTCCTACAGAGCAAACTGCTGTCATTGCCTCAAGCTTTTCTATTGTCAGAGCGCCGGTTTTTGCCGCGTCTATCATACCGGCGTCCTCGGAAACGGGTATGAACGCGCCCGAAAGTCCGCCAACGCTTGAGGAAGCCATAACACCGCCTTTTTTTACTGCGTCGTTAAGCATTGCAAGGCAGGCGGTTGTACCGGCTGCACCGCATTTTTCAAGTCCGATTTCTTCAAGAATATGTGCAACCGAATCGCCGACTGCCGGCGTCGGGGCAAGAGACAAATCAACTATTCCGAACGGTATGCCGAGCTTTCTTGAGGCTTCAACGCCGACAAGCTGACCCATTCTTGTGATTTTAAAAGCTGTTTTCTTAATTAATTCCGCAATCTCATTAATGCTGTAGTCCGGGTATTTTGATACGGCTGAGCGGACAACTCCGGGTCCTGAGACGCCAACATTTATAACACAGTCAGGCTCTGAAATCCCGTGGAAAGCGCCAGCCATAAAGGGATTATCTTCAGGCGCGTTGCAGAAAACCACAAGCTTTCCTGCAGCAATACAGTTATTATCTTTGGTAAGCTCCGCAGCTTCTTTTATTTTTCTGCCAATTATTCTGACGGCGTCCATATTGATTCCCGCCTTAGTTGAGGCGATATTTACAGATGAACAAAGATGTTCGGTTTGTGAAAGTGCCTCTGGAATGGAATTAATAAGCGCAAGGTCTCCGGCAGAAAAACCTTTTTGAACGAGTGCGGAATAGCCGCCGATAAAATTAACTCCGATCGTTTGCGCGGCTTTCTCAAGCGTAAGAGCATATTTAATTGGATTTCCTCCGCTGATGCCTGCAAGAATTGCAATCGGAGTAACCGAAACGCGCTTGTTTATAATCGGAATACCGTACTGCTTTTCGATTTCGTCACCTGTACTGACAAGTTTTTCCGCTTTCGTGCATATTTTATCATAAATCTTTGCGCAGGCTTTCTCTATATCTGAATCCGCGCAGTCAAGCAGAGAAATTCCCATAGTTGTTGTGCGTATATCAAGGCATTCGTCCTGAATCATTTTTATTGTTTCAAGAATATCGAAAGTATTAATCATTATTTCTGCCTTTCTTTTCTTAAATGTTTTATATTTAGATATTTGCTCAAATTCTGTGCATTGAATTGAAAATTTCCTCATTCATAACGTGGATGGAAAGACCGTTTTCCTTTCCGTATTCTGAAAGTGTGTCCGAAAAATCGGAAAAAGAAACAGAGCATTGAGATACGTCAGCCATCATAATCATGCAGAACATATCCTGAAGAATAGACTGCGTGACTTCAATTATATTAACATTATTCTTTGCGCAGATAGACGATACGCTTGAAAGGATTCCCACCATATCTTTTCCGATAACAGTAATAACAGCTCTCATACATTTAACCTCCTAAAATGATATTAGAATTATAACAAAGGAATAAATTTTTTTCAATAAAAAGCAATAATAATATTTAAAAATTATATCAAATGTGATAAAATGTTGAAAATGCTAATTAAATCCATCAAGTAATTTAGAATATTGCGGTATGGGAGGCGCAGCGCTGCTTGTATGAAATATAAAAATTTTGTTGATATGCACACGCACTCCGATCATTCCTTTGACGGCAACAATTCCTGTATGATGCTTTGTGAAAGCGCGGTCGAAAAGGGGATAGATGTTCTCGCTGTTACAGACCACTGTGAAATAGATTCAAAGGAACTTGATTTCAGAGCTTTCTGCACAAATCAGTATGTTGAAACATATAAGGCTAAAAAATTCTTTGAGGGAAGACTCCTTCTTTTGCAGGGAATAGAAATGGGGCAGGCAATTTATAATAAGCCTCTTGCCGAAAAAATTTTGAGTGAATTTAAGTACGATTTTATTCTCGGTTCAATTCATAATCTTGAAAATATGGAGGATTTCTATTTTCTTGATTATTCGCAGTATGATGTTTACAGTCTGCTTGACAGATATTTTGATGCAATACTTGAGCTTTGCAGGTGGAATCAATTCGATTCGCTCGCACATCTTACTTATCCCTTAAGATATATAAAGGGAAACGCAAAAATTGATGTTGATTTATCGCGCTTTTCGGATAAGACAGAGGTAATTTTAAAAACGCTTGCCGAAAACGGGAAAGCGCTTGAAATAAATACTTCCGGACTTTTTCTTGCGCTTAACGACACTCTGCCGGGTAAGGAATATATAAAACGATTCCGGGATCTCGGCGGAGAATACATAACACTTGGCTCTGACAGCCATTATTATAACAAACTCGGTATGGGAATTGAGCGTGGAATGGAAATCGCAAAAGAATGCGGTTTTGAATACTTAACCGTATATAAACAGCGCAGTCCGATGCTTATTCCGATTCACTGATAAAAGGAGAAAACTATGGAAAATAAATTATTGAGCCTGCTTGAAACGGATGCGAAGCTCACGATAAAAGAACTTGCCGTTATGCTTTCAAAAAGTGAGGAAGAAGTTTCGGCGGAAATTAAGCTTCTTGAGGATACGGGTGTAATAAAGGGATACAAGGCTATTATTGACAAGGAAAAGGCAAATGTTGAAACTGTAAGCGCTTTGATTGAAATTAAAGTGCAGCCGAAACTTGGTCACGGCTTTGACGCGATTGCAAAAAAAATCGCAAAGCTTGACGAGGTTGAGTCAATATATCTTATGAGCGGCGGCTTTGACCTTGCCGTTATGGTCACCGACAGATCTTTTCAGGAAGTCGCAATGTTTGTTGCGCAGCGGCTTTCTCCGCTGGAAGGCGTTGTTTCAACTGCAACGCATTTCATTTTGAAAAAATATAAGGAACAGGGCGTTCTCTTTTCCGGAGAGGAAAAAGATGATAGGGGGACCATTTCCTTTTGATTGACTACAGCAGTTTTTTAAACGAAAATATTGTAAATGTAAAACCAAGCGGTATAAGGAAATTTTTTTCAATAGCTGAGGAAATGGAAAACGTAATTTCACTCGGTGTAGGTGAGCCTGACTTTCTGACGCCGTGGCACATACGCAGAACAGCTATAGATTATCTCGACAGCGGTACAACAAGATACACGGCAAATGCCGGGCTTCTGCCCTTGAGAGAAGAAATAAGGAATTATTACAACAGAAAATATTTAATAGATTACAACCCCAAGAGTGAAATTCTTGTAACTGTCGGCGGTTCGGAAGGCATAGATATGGCAATAAGAACGCTAATTAAAAACGGAGATGAGGCTCTTGTTATAGAACCGTCCTTTGTTTGCTACAAGCCGATTATTGAAACCTGCGGAGGATATGCTGTTCCTTTGCCTACCTATGCTGAAAACAGTTTTAAACTTGACTGTGACGTTCTTGAAAAAGCAATTACCGATAAAACAAAGCTTCTTATTTTCCCTTATCCCAATAATCCGACAGGTGCCGTTATGAGGAAAAGTGAGCTTGAAAAAATAGCTCGGGTAATTATAAAGCATAATCTATTTGTTATTTCCGACGAAATATACAGTGAATTGACCTATGGCAGCGAAAGGCATTGTTCCATTGCTTCAATTAACGGTATGAAGGAAAGAACCATCGTTATTAACGGCTTTTCCAAATCATACTCAATGACAGGCTGGCGGCTCGGCTATGCTTTAGGTCCGGAGGCGGTTATTACACAGATGACAAAGCTTCATCAGTTTGCAATTATGAGCGCACCCACCAATTCGCAGTATGCCGCCATTGAAGCGTTGAAACACGGAGATGCGGACATTGAAAAAATGGTACAGGATTATGATATGCGCCGCAGATTTACAGTTAATGCTTTCAGAGAAATAGGACTTGACTGCTTTGAACCAGAGGGTGCGTTTTATCTGTTCCCGTGTATTAAATCAACCGGTCTCACAAGCGAGGAATTCTGCGAAAGACTTATTGTTTCAAAGCACGTTGCCGTTATTCCCGGTAGTGCGTTCGGCGATTCGGGCGAAGGTTACATAAGGGTTTCATACTGCTATTCCATAAGCAACATTAAATCCGCAATCGCAAGAATAGCCGAATTTCTTGATGAACTGAAAGAAAACAAATATTGATTTTTAAGAGGGTAATTTATGACGGTAAAAGTTAAGGCGTATGCAAAAATAAACCTAATACTCGACATTGTTGACAGACGCAACGACGGCTATCACGACTTATTTATGATTATGCAGAGCGTAGGCATATATGACACGGTATCGGTTACCGAAAACAAATCAGAAACAATTTCGATTACCTGCTCTGATGACGATATACCTCTTGACAGCCGAAATATCGCATGGAAGGCTGCTGAGGCATTTTTTGAGGTTTCAAGGCTAAAAAATAAGGGGATTGAAATAAATATTGAAAAAAGGATACCGCACGCCGCGGGACTTGCCGGAGGCAGCGCTGACGGAGCGGCGGTTATCCTTGCTCTCAATAAGCTATATAAAACGGATTACTCTGTCGACGAGTTATGTAAAATAGGTGTTAAAATCGGCGCTGATGTTCCTTTCTGCCTGACAGGGGGAACTCTTCTTGCGCAGGGAATAGGCGATGTTCTCAATAGAGTCAGACCCTTACGCCGCTGCTACATCGTTCTTGCCAAGCCTGATTTTGATGTAAATACAGGATACGCCTACCGACAGTTTGACCGATTTGGCAAATCCCACACACCTGACAAGCTTGGTATGCTTTGCGCTGTTCAGTCAAGAGATTTAAAACAAATATGCGACAAAATGGAAAATGTTTTTGAGCAGTTTATCGAAGTTCCCGAAAGAATTACAATTAAAGAAATTATGAAGAACAATCACGCGCTTGGCTTTTGTATGAGCGGCAGCGGACCGACTGTTTTCGGAATATTTGCGTGCAGAAGCGACGCTGATCATGCGGCTGCGGCACTCAAAGGTTTCGCGAAGGACATTGCTGTTTGTTTGCCTGTCAGCCGCGGCTGTAAAATAGTTGAATAAAAATATTAAAACCTGCCAAAAATCTAATTTGAAAGGCAGGTTTTGTTATGTCAAAAACAATCAGAATATTTGTACCCATATTCCTTTTTTTACTTATTGCGTCCGCGTATCTGTCTCCCTTTATTGAAACAAGCGAAAGGATTTCGAATGATGTTTTTCGTCTGCACATTCTCGCGAATTCAGACAGTAAGGATGACCAGAATTTAAAGCTGAAAGTCCGCGACGCCGTTCTTGAAAAGGGGAGAGAGATATTCTTAAATTGTTCCTCTTTGAATGAGGTTATTGCAGCCGGCAAATCAAATATTGAACTGTTTGCAGATACTGCAAGACGATGTATCCGTGAAAACGGTTACAATTATGATGTCCGCGTGTATGTTGACCACGAGTATTTTAACACAAGAGCGTATGAGAATATAACGCTGCCCGGCGGAATCTACAATGCTTTGAAAATCGAAATAGGGGAGGCAAAGGGAAAAAACTGGTGGTGTGTTATGTTTCCGGCAATTTGCCTGTCCGCAGTTACCGAAAGTGAAATGGACAAATATCTCGATGATGAGGAAATCCAACTTATAAATTCAGACGAAAAATACGAAATAAGATTTAAAATAGTCGAGATATACGAAAAAATCAAAAGCAAAATATCTTAAAATCCTGCAACAAAAGCGTTTTTGCGGTAATTCTTTATTTTTCACCGATTTTTTCAAGTATCTCATACGTTCTGAGATTTTTTATATTGTCGTTCAGTTTTCTAAAAACAATTTCTGAAGTGTCAATATTTTTGTTTAATTCAATTAAATGGATATTCCTTGCAATAAGTTCCTTATTTTCAGAAAGCTTTGCTGAAAGTAAGCAATCGGGATTAGCGGAAATATAACGATCAATATTTCCGCTTTGAAGTATTTTTGAGGCTCGGACAATTCCTATATCTCTTACTCCTCTTATGTTGTCGCTTCTGTCGCCGACAAGAGCTTTGAACAGAACATATTTTTCAGGTGGGATATTGTATTTTTTTATGACTTCATTTTCCGTATAAAGAATACTTTTCTTGCCTCTCGGAACATATAAAAATGTTCTGCTATCGACCAGTTGCATAAAATCAGAATCGGACGATACAATGATGTACTGCATTTCAAGGTCATAATTGTTATAAATCAGCGACGCGATATAATCATCCGCTTCATTGTTTTTCGCTTCAATATGTGCAATACCCAAAAAATCAAGCGCTCTATCAATAATCGGTAATTGTGAAAAAGGATTGTTTTCTTCGTCTTCGCCGCATAAATCCTTTCTGTTGGCTTTGTATGTTTTATCAATTTTTAAATTGGAATTTCTGCTGCTCTGGCTGTCAAAAATTACTATTAACGAGTACGGTTCTAATTCCGTTACGATTTTTTTCAGCGCGCCGATAAATCCGATAACGCCCCTTATTTCCTTTCCTTTTGTATTTTTAATTGAAGCGGGAATCCCGTAAAACATTCTGAAAAGCAGATTGTGACCGTCAACTATTGCAGTTCTGTTCATAAAATCCTCCGATAAAAAAGACAGGTATGATGATCGTATCATACCTGTAAAAGGGTTCGGTATAAGCACCGAAAGCTGTTCATTTTTTTGCTGTTTGCGGTTTATACCAGACATCAATTTCGTCTTTCCGCGGCTCTTCAAATTGAGATAAAAGCTTTTTTAATAATCCGTCATCTACATAAAAATCCGATTGACCGCAGCCCTTTTCAACCTGTCTGTTCCGCTCAGCAATATTATTAAACCACATTTTGTCGTCTACGTCAATATAAATCCATTCATACAATACACCTTTGGAATGGAAATACTCGGATGTTTCTTTTCTTTCACGCATAGTCCAGAATCCCCAGTCCAATATAACATCTGCGCCGGCATTTACAATTTCAACAGCCTTTTTCTTAAGATAATTATTGACCCTTTTTGCGAAAGCATCATAAAATTCGCCCTGCATATTATCAATCAAATCATATGTTGCCTCATCAGTTGACAAGATTACGGCATTGTTTTTCTCTGCAATTTGCTTAGCATAACACGTTTTTCCGCTGCATATTTTGCCGCAAATACAAATAACCTTATTCATATTTTAACTCCATATAAAATTTAAACCCAAGCTTTCCGTAAAAAGTTGGGTTTTTGGTGCCGGTGGCGGGGGTCGAACCCGCACCCTGTTGCCAGGACCGG
>CANPXD010000059.1 GCA_947585615.1 uncultured Clostridia bacterium | reverse complement strand
CTTTCAATTTTTATTCGCTTTCCGCCTGCAATTCGATTACGGATTTGTTCTTCCGTATAATCAGCTCCGAGTGTTTTGGAACGGGTAAAGCGTTCCTGACCTTCAGCACGGAAAGAAATATATTTGCCCGATTTTATTTCGTACTTTTCTCTTTGCATAAGCAAAAGAAACTCGTCCCAATCTCTCGCCTTGATGATACAACGGTCAATATTCTGACGAAGCAAGGACTTCCAACTCTGCCCCTTCTTGTCAAGTGAATGTTCATAATAGGACTTGCCCTTTTCCTTCGGATTTTCAATAACCGATAGGTTATACTCCTTGCATAACATATCGCTTGTTCGACGAATATAGTAATAGCTGTTTGGCGTAGAGTGATATTTCTTCTTATCCTTGAAACTCACAGAATTTATTAGAATGTGATTATGGACGTGTCCTCGGTCTGTGTGGGTTGCAATAACATACTGAAAACGTCCTTTAAGGATTTTGTCAGCAAGTTCTATTCCGATTTTATGTGCTGTTTCATAGTCCACCTCGCCCGGTGCAAACGATTGTATCAGGTGCAGTGCAAGTGTTCCGTCTGTCTTTTCAGTGTTTTTCTTAACTTGATTAAATTGATAAAATGCGATTTCGGGAGAACAACCAAATCCGTCAACAAGCAATTTATCGTCGGTTTTCTTCGGGTTCATAATATAATCAAGGGCTTTGTTCAAGGTAGTTGTGATAGGATGGATTTCAGTAACTGCCATATTTCCTCCTGTTTCTGTTTTATGTCTTGCATATCGCCAGCATAAACCGTATCAGTTGCATTTATGCGTTTCGCAATTTGGTTAATATTTCGGGAAACGCCTGTAAGTTGTTCTCCGATTTTATCAAATTGCGAATAATCAACTTGTATCAAATGTCCGTCAATCGCCATTTTTCTAAGATAGGCAGACATATTGGTAATGTTCATCAAGGACATTTTGTGTTTGATGAATTCCTTTTCTTCGTCAGTAACATAGAATGTCAGCATTGTCTTTCTTATTCTATTCGCCATAAGCATACCTCCTTGCAAATGAGAATTTGTTTGCTTTGTTTAAGGCAGCATTGCCGCCATTGAAAGGGTCTGGGAATTCCCAGCAAGCGAAGTTTGTAAAATCTTGCGTGGCAAGATTTTACAAACGGGCGTGTGTCAACGGATTGATTTTTGATGAAAAATCAGGAGTGTATAGACACAGGCTATGCTTGCTGTCAACTCCTCGCACCGCAGTGCTTGAATAATTTTTTCAAAGACCGTTATCCTTTTAGAAAGGCTTTTTCAATGAAATCAGCAACATCCATTCTGTAGCACATCTTCCTCAAAATCATATTCATTTGCCTTAAGAACAGGGATTAAATGCATATAAAAACAAGCAATAGCTTGGTTAAAATAGCGATAATAGTTTGAGCTTGACATTTCAAGAACCTCAATAATTTCATCGTGGGTATATTTGAAATTGTCAAAATAGTAGCGTGACAGAATTTCGTAATAGGTTCTCCCGTTGTCGGGGTAGTCACGAACCATAACCATAGTTTTATCAAGAAGCTCTAAAAGTGTAAGGCTCTTATGGCTTCGATAAACCTCGTCATAAAAGGTATTCGTGTTCACAGTTGTTTCAAATTCCACGAACGAACCCACAAGGTCGGTCAGATGTTTTCGGCTCGTAACATACGTCATTTCGTCCAGATAGAAAATTCTATTGTTCACATTGTGAAGCACACGGCGGTAAAGTCGAAGCAGTGATTTCATCGCTTTTGCTTTGCTTTTATCACATTTCAAATCAAAGTTTCCCATATATGCACCTCCTGAGAAATATAAATATTTTGGATTTGTTATAAACCTCTTGACAAAGATTTTTTATTGTGGTACAATAAACACGAACAATCGGTACAATTACATTATAACCTGATGGCGAACGCTTGTCAATAGGTTATATGAAAATTTGTTCGTTATTAACGAACGATTTATAGGAGGTTTCATCATGGAACTGAAAGAAAGAATCGCAAAATTAAGACGCATTAAGAATTTGACTCAGGCGGAGCTTGCCGAAAAGGTTGGGGTAACTACTCGTTCCATTCAGAATTATGAGCTTGGAACCCGTGTTCCTAAAATGGATACGGTTGTGAAAATTGCAGAAGCTCTCGGTGTTGATGAGAAGGTACTTATGAGCGACGAGGATTATTTTGTAATTGAAGCACATGAGAAGTACGGCTCACGAGGAAAAAAGGACGCAGAAGAACTTGTGAAAAATGCTACTGCGTTGTTTGCAGGCGGGACAATCAGCGAGAGAGATAAGGCTCTTGTCCTTGAAGCCATTCAGGAAGCATATTTTGAAGCCAAGATTATCAATAAGAAATATACGCCAAAAAAATACAGAAAAAATGATGACAGCAATTCCGACAAAAGTGATTAACACCTATATTCAAATGTCCTGAAAGTGATACATTTACATATGTTATAATAAGGATAGGCGGATATTCGACTGAAAGGGGTGGTGAGATATGTTTATCGACCGCATTTATGATTTCACTCAAAAGACAATACGAAAAGCAAGAACAGCCGACCCATACGAACTTGCTGAACAACTTGGCATTACCGTTAAATATAAATCATTCGGCGACCTGAAAGGAACTTATTTTATTTCAAAGAGACAACCATTTATCATTCTGAATGATACCCTTGATGAAGTAATGGAGCGTGTTGTAATTGCACACGAAATCGGACATCATCTCCTACACAGACATATTGCTGTCGGCAATTTTCAGGAATTCGGATATTTCGATATGACCTCAAAGCCGGAGAAGGAAGCAAATCTTTTTGCAGCTAATTTTCTTATAACGGACGAAGATGTGATTTCATTAGCCGAGGAACAATATACAAGTGAACAAGCCGCTTGTATTCTTAAAGTTCCTCATCAGCTGATTTTGATAAAGATGGAGGATATGAATAAACGAGGTTATAACTTGAATCTCTCCTGTGTTCCGAGAGGTGATTTTCTTGGAAGATAAATACCGTGCAATACTCAACGGCTTGATGCTAAAATATCAGAATGATGACGAGGCACTTGAAATGATTTATCGTGCAGAAGCGGATATTAAGTATCTCTGCAAATGCCAAAAAGTGAATAATTATAAAGGGCAAACTCCGGAGCAATATATTAATTGCTTAGAAGCACATTTGAATTATTGGAATTAGTGTAAAATGTCCTGAAAATGACACACTTATCTGTGTTATAATATAGTAAAGAAGCCACACAACTGCATTTTCAGGAGGTATCACTATGGAGAATACATACTTCGTTACAATCACCGGACTTAATCATTATTACGGAAAGAAGCCCTTTGAAATCGGAAGAATTATCAGACTTATAAAGGAACCCGATAATGAGTATGATAAGGAAGCTATTGCTGCATTTCTGCCCTTTATAGACAAAATCGGCTATGTTGCCAACAGTACCAATACTGTTTATGATGGAACTATCAGTGCCGGACGGCTTTACGATAAAATCGAAGATTATGCTTACGGAAAAGTAATGTTTGTCACTCATTCCTCTGCAATCGTTCTTGTGCTTGACAAGGAAGATGTGGAAGAGCCTGACGAGGACGAAGATGAAGTTGAAGAAGAAACTGTTTCCGTTCCGGTTAATGATATAAAGACCGAGAAGAAAACCAAGAAGCCGAAGAATTCAAAACAGCCTATTGGCTTCAGGGCATAATAAGGAGAATTTGATGTTTAAATTATTTTTTGAGTTATTAACAGACCCGTTAGGATTACCTATTGACTGGATATATGAATATATAATATTAGGTGTCATTGGGGTAATAGCATATCTCTTTGCTTTCAATACTGTAGGCAATTTATATAATAGTGAAATGATTTACGGAAGATTTTCAGGTTCATTATTCCATTGGATAATTCGTTTGTTTGCATTTTGTTTGTTATGGGCAATTACATACGGCGTGATTTGGATTGGTAAGAGAATAATAGAAAATTGGCAGATAATTCTGATGTTTGCTATATGCATTATTGGAACAGCTATAATTTGTAGCGTAACCATTTTTGTTATGAGACTTATCAAAAGAAGAAAGACGGTGGATAATACAAATGTCTGAAAACATAAAAAACACCAATCAACGTTTAAAAATTCTATACTTATACAAGATACTCCTCGAACGTACCGACGAGGAACATTACATAACAATGCCCGAAATTATTTCTCAACTTGAACTTTATGGAATTACGGCTGCCCGTAAAGCTCTTTACGAGGATATTGAAGCTCTTAAGCTATTCGGACTTGATATTGTTTCAAGCAGAGGCGTAAATGCCGGGTATCAAGTGGTAAACCGAGATTTTGAACTGCCCGAACTCAAGCTTCTTGCCGACGCAGTTTCTTCTTCCCGTTTTCTTACGGAAAAGAAATCAGCGGAGCTTCTGAAAAAGCTGGAACAGCTCACAAGCATTTATGAGGCAAAGCAGATACAGCGACAGGTCTTTATTGCCGACCGTGTGAAAGCTATAAACGAGCGTATCTATATGAATGTTGACGCCATTCATCGTGCAATAGCTGAACGAAAGAAAATCTCTTTTAAGTATTTTGACTATGACCTGAGCAAGAAAAAATGTTATCGAAAGGGCATAAGAACTTGTTCTCCCTACGCTCTTACTTGGGACGACGAGCGTTATTATCTTGTTGCTCATTACGAAAAGTATGACAGCATTTCTAATTTCCGTGTTGACCGTATGGAGATCGTTGAAATTTTGGACGAGCCTGCACAGAAATATCCCGAAGATTTTAATTTGTCTGCATATCTGAACTCAACCTTTTCAATGTTCAGCGGTGAAGCCGAAGAGGTTAAGCTGCGTTTTGATAAGTCGCTAATAAATGCAGTAATCGACCGCTTTGGAAAAAATGTGAGCATTGCTCCCGACGGCGATGAGCACTTCACAGTAAGGGTGCAAATAAAGACAGAACGTCCAGAGCCTTTCTTCGGCTGGCTTTTTCAGTTCGGAACGATGGTAGAGATTGTTGAGCCTTGCGAGCTGAAAGAAAAATACAAGGAACATCTGAAAGCTGTTCTGGATTCAATAAAATGAACAGGTGAAAATAATGGAAGAGAATAAAACCGAATTTGTCAAACTGACTGAGAACGACATTCCTGATTGTGTTCAAATTTATTTTTCTGCATTTAAAATTTTAGAGCAAATCAGACCATTTTATAACGCTGCCAGGTATTTTGGTAAGTATATATCCGATGATGATAAATTTGCCTATGGTTTGAAATGTGATGATAAATTAGTAGGGATTATGGTGGCGATTCAGCTGCCGGCATTTTTCAGCGACTACACCATATATATTGATGTGGTAGCGATTCAGCCTGAATATCAGCACAGAGGCCTTGGTACCAAAATGATGAACTCGTTTTTTGAGTCTGTATCAGGGAAATCGGCTACATCATTAAACACATATAAAAACAGTGAGCCATATAAGTTTTATCAGCAATTCAGATTTAAGGACGATGAAATTGTTCATATGGAACGTGAATATATTGATGTAAATGAATTGATAAAGAGACTTGAAAACGAGGTTGCTAATCTGAGAGAGAAGAACAGTACACAGCCAAGTGAATAAGTGTTTTGATGAAGTGCTACAGATTAGCAGTTTACAAACAAAGGACGGTATTTTATAATGATAACAGGAATACATCATATTTCAATGAAATGCAGTAGAGGAACGCAGTATGAAGAAATCGTGAAGTTCTATCACGAGGTTCTCGGACTTAAAATTGCCCGTGTCTGGGGCGATGAGAAAGCTCCCGACGGCATAATGTTTGATACCGGTAATGGGCTTATTGAGATTTTTACGAACAAGGACGATGAAGCTGAACTCGGTATCATACGCCATTTTGCACTTGCAACGGACAATGTTGACAAGTGTGTTGCTGACGTTAAGAAAGCTGGATATGAGGTTTTTATTGAGCCAAAGGATATTTCTATCCCCTCAAATCCGCCATATAACGCAAGAATGGCTTTCTGTTTCGGTCCACTGAGCGAACAAATTGAATTCTTCCAAGTAAAGTAGCTATTACTATTCGGTGGGAGTAATTTGGGAGTAAAGTGGGAGTCTTTTGGGAGTGACATTGGAGTTTGGATATGTTACAATTAGTATGCTGGCAGATTATATGCTCTTGCATACACCTTAAAATTGAATATGGGTTTAGATAGCCTTGTCGCTTAAATGCGGCAGGGCTATTTTTTATGCCCGAAATCTGTCGGCTAATACAAGTCGGCACATCTGAGGACTCACGGATTTATCCGTGGGTCCTTTTTTGTTGCACGAAAAAGGAGCAGCCAGATGAAATTTCATTACAGCGAAGCAATCGCAAGGTATCCCTGATTTTATTTTGAACTTCGGACACACGCAATTCAAATTAAAATTTTCAGGAGGATACTTAAATGAACATTTTTATTTTCAAGGACAAGAACAATACATCAGCAGGGTACGTTCAGATTACAGAGGACGAGCTTCAGGCTTACAAGAAGAATTCCGAAGGCAAGGTTTTCCTTATCAATCTCGGTCATTCCATAATGGAAGTTGATGAAATTGCATATCACGATTTCTACAAGGAAGAAAATCGTGAGGATTACAGGAAGAAACTCGCTATCAAAAACAATGTTGTTTCTATGGAGAGCCTTATTTCTGGCGAATTTAACGAATGTAATCTTGTTGTAGATACGAGTGAACCACTTGATGAGAAGGTTATGCGTGAAATGATGATTGAAAAGCTTCCAGAAGCTATCTCTACTCTTACAGATGAAGAAAATGAGCTAATTCAGCAAATTTACTTTAATCATATTAGTGAAAGAGAGTTAGCTGGTGTTTATGGTGTTTCTCGTACTGCTATTCAGAAACGTAGAAATAAGATTTTATTGAAAATGAAAAAATTTTTTGAAAATTAAGGTTGCCACCCCCTCGTTTTTTTCCTGTATATAGTGAGGGGCAAAAAGCTACCTCGAAAGTACATTGAAAATTGAATAACAACTCTCAAGTTACGTTCCTCTTGTTGCACGAAAGTGTAAGCGACAAAAAGAGTACGCCACGATGTTAATGATACATTTCAAGGTGTCGCAGGCAACGACAAAAGCATTGGTTTTGACCGAATTCGTTAGGCACTGCACCTCAGATTATCAATATTGACGGAGCGAGAAAATACTACTTTAAAATAATAGGTAGCTCCTATTACGCCAAGACAAGCAAGAGGTATAATGATACTTCCGTTTAGACCGAAAGGTAACGGCTTCTCCATAAGAATGGGTTGAGGTGAGAGTCCTATGAAGCTGCTTTAGCGAGTGGCTGGCTTGAGTTGTTCCCTATACTGTGGCATTGTTCACAGTTGTTCCGTCAGGGGTGTCGTGGACAAGTATGACGGGTGCATAGCGATTACAGGGTTTGTAGGCTGGCACTTATGTCAGCCTACATCTTTTACATAGTAACATACTATGAATAAAATACAGAAAGGACAATCCAATATGGAAAAAGTCAAGGAAGTTTTTAGAGGACAGGTTTACTTATCAAGGCTTACCGGTAAAGGCTGTGAACAGCGTGGCAAACGCCCCGTGTTAATTTTACAGAACGATGTCGGTAACAAGTACAGTCCGACAACAATCGTCGCTCCGATTACAACGGCAATGAAGAAACGAGCGTTACCCGTTCACGTTCCCGTTTTCAGCAATCGGCTTCACAAGAACTCGATGGTGCTTTGTGAACAGGTTCAGGTAATCGACAAATCAAGGCTCGGCAAAATGCTGTGCCGCATAAGCAACAAGACACTCGCTGAAGTCGATAAGGCTCTTGCGGTAAGCGTCGGAATTAACAAAAGCTTTGGAGGTGACGAGAATGAATAACGAAATAAAAATCTTTGAAAACGAACAGTTCGGTTCAATCCGAACACTTGATGAAAACGGGAAAATCTATTTCTGCGGAATTGATGTGGCAAAGGCTCTTGGTTATTCCAGACCAAGAGATGCAATTTCAGCTCATTGCAAGGGGGCGGTAAAACGCCGCTCCCTTACAAACGGCGGTGAACAGACACTTACCTATATTACAGAAGGCGACCTTTACAGGCTCATCACACACAGTAAGTTACCGTCTGCTGAGATTTTTGAATGTTGGGTATTTGATGAAGTCCTCCCTTCAATCAGGAAATACGGAATGTATGCAACAGAGCAGACAATCGACAATGTGCTTAGCGGCACAGAGGAAGCCGAAAAGCTCTTTGTTCAGCTTAAAGAAGAAAAGCTCCGCACGAGGGAGCTTGAAAACGAGAATATGAGGCTTGCCGAAGAAAACGACTCTCTTGCAGAGGTCGTTGACTTTATCAATATGTATGATGATGAAAGCGATTTGCTGAATGTATCAGATATTGCAATCGCATATCAGATGTCAGCAATCGAGTTTAATCGCTTGCTCTGCATCCTCGGTATTCAGCATAGAGCTTATGGCACTTGGATGATTGCCCCTGAATATGAGAATTGCGGATATGTGAGGACGGACAAACGCCCGACATTCTACGGTGAAGGCTTCTTTATTCACACCCGTTGGACGCATAAGGGAGCAGCGTTCCTGTATAACCGCCTGAAAGAAAACGGCATTTTACCTGTTTTCGATTGGATAAAGCAGATAATAATAACTAACTGAAAATAAAGGAGAATTTATTTATGGAAAATGTAATGGTGATAGCAGTTATTACTCCCGATGAAGCGATGAAGGAGCTTGACAGAGATTTGGAGAAAACCTGCGAAATTATGGGTTTACTCTACCATAACTACGGTATTGAACTCAGCGACAATGAGTTTGATAAGATATTTGACATCGTAAACAGATAATTTTCTCTCATATTGGTTACCTCCTTTTTCAAACGGCAGTTCTTAAAGAGCTGCCCTTTTTACATAGCCTACCCCAAGTAGGCTCAACCTCGCACTGAGCGAAAGTCAGGAAACACTCTTGACATTTACGCTTTAAAGTGCTAAAATATAAGGAGAGATAGAAATGACTAATACAACACAAATCGAACGCAATTTTGGTATATGGGTGGCTCTGAAAGTTCTGCTCAAGCACGAACTTATCAATCAGGAAACCTTTGATAAAATTGTTAAACACGAACTCAGAGAATATATGGCATAAAGCCAAAGGAGGACATATTATGTATTATGGAACAAATCCGCTTTTTCTTGACAAAAACAGACCGAGAAAGGTCGTATTTTATGGACGAGTATCAACTGAACACGAGGCACAGCTTTCGGCACTTGAAAATCAGATGCAATGGTATGAAGATACTGCGAAGCGTTTTCCAAATTGGGAAGTCGTAGGCAGATACATAGACGAGGGTATCACAGGTACTCAGGCAAAGAAAAGACCTTCGTTTATGAGAATGATTGCCGACGCAGAAAAAGGTATGTTTGACCTTATCGTTACCCGTGAGGTATGCCGTTTCGCAAGAAATACCGTTGATACTCTCACCCATACCCGTGCATTAAAGGGGCGTGGAATTGAAGTATTCTTCGTTGATGATAATATCTGGACTATGGACGGTGACGGTGAGCTTCGTCTGACAATTATGGCTACACTCGCTCAGGAAGAAAGCCGTAAGGTATCCGAACGTGTCCGTGCAGGTCAGCGTATCAGCCGTGCCAATAAACAGCTTTACGGTAGCGGTAACATCTTAGGCTACGACAGAAAACCCGGCGAGACCTATACCATCAATCCCGAACAGGCAGAAACAGTCCGTATGATTTATGACCTTTACGAAGAAGGCTACGGAACGCTGAAAATCGCAAAGATTTTAATGGAGCGTAAACGCCTTACTGCAACAGGTACTACAAAATGGACTTGCCACAATGTAGGTCGTATCCTGCAAAACGCAACTTATAAGGGATATATCGGCTACAACAAGTCGTACAGCAATAATTACCTTGAACAGAAGCGTATTCATAATCTTGACAGAGATACCTATGAATATGTTAAGGGTGATTTTGAGCCGATTATTACCGAAAAACAATGGGACAGATGTCAGGCTATTCTCAAAGAGAAGCGTAAAACCACACTCGTTGAGAACGGCGAAGAAAAGAAAAAGAGCAACCGCACTTCCAGAGACATTTGGGTAAAGAAGTTACGCTGCTCTTGTGGTTCATCTTTCAGGAAAAACCGTTATCACAAAAACAAAGACGGTGTTGTGTCATACAACTACGTCTGCTACAATCAGGTGAATAACGGTAAGGCTTCTCAGCGTGAGAAGATGGGACTTGAAACAGACGGATACTGTAACGAACATTCCGTTACAGATTGGAAAATGGAAATGATGGCAAAATACTTCCTTAATGAAGCTTGGAAAAATCGTAAAGAGGATTTGATGATTGCCCTTGAATACATTAAGAAGTATTATACCGACGCAACACGAAACAATACTCAGCACAGCGAATTGTTCCTTGACGCTCAGATTGACAAGGCTGAAAGGAAGCTGAAAAATCTTATTGACCTTTTTACTGACGGTCAGATTAGTAAGGAAGAATTTGCTGAGTTTAAAGCAACCTATTCTGCAGACTTGCAGAAGTTCAAGGACGAAAAAGCAAGATGTGGAGAACAGCAGGAACTCTTTGAAAGCTGTATGTGTGATATGACAGCAGTTTCGCAGGCTCTCGCAGGAATGGTGGATATGAGTTCACCTGAATACACTTCCGACCTCTTTAACGAAATCGTAAATTCCATATTGGTTGAAAATAACCGCTTTATATGGAATTTCAGCTATAATAAAAACGCCAACACAGGTATGAATATCAGCGTTGACGGAACCAAGAGATGCCCTGTAATTTCGATTGACGGCGAAATTATGGGGACTCCTTCGGGAGTCCCCGATTTTTTACATATATCAGAGGATAATTCTTTGAATTTACCTGCGGAAATTCGCAATAATCCGCTGTTTGCCAAAAACTTATCCCTAATACTCCACCTGCACAGGCTGCAATCAAGGACAATGCGTAATTTCTCCTGAAAATGAGATAACAAGATCCCCTTGCCTTACGGTGAGGGGATCTGTTTTTGTATATGCGGATCGCTCCGCTGTTTTGTCGGAGAGACAATGTAGGGAAACTTCCTGCAAATTTCGCTTTCATAAGCGGTTATCCTGTCATTTGTCGGATCGTTTATGTATTCGCAGTAAAGCTGTTTCAGTTCGCTGCAATAGTCGCCTTTCAGAACGGAAAGCTTTTCAAGCATTTCATAACCGTGTTCAACCATATTTTCAAGGGCGTTTATCCTGTTCCGCATTTCTGACGAGCCGTTATCCTGCGCATAAAGGTATTCAAGGCGTTTCCGATGATTGGGACTTACAGCTTCCGCCTTTTTCAGCAGGACGTTCCTGCGCGAATTTTCCGAAATATTCCTGCGGCGTTTCGCTGCGGAGTATTTCCGATACGCCGATATTATCATTATGACAGCTGTTAAAGTCAGAATTGCAGCGCAGAATATCACTATGCCTGAAAACACGATCATCGCTCCCGAAAATAAGATCTTGATGTATTAATTATAATACTCAAAATGCATATTGTCAATATTAAAATTCTAATTTTGAGAATTTATATAAAATATGGGAAATAATATTGTATAATATGCTTGAAAGGTGTGATAATATGGCGTTCGGGGACAGATTGCTTGAAATTCTGGAAGAAAAAGAGATCACGCAGAAAGAGCTTGCGGCAATGCTGAACATTGCTCCGTCCACGCTGAACGGGTACATCAAGAACAAACGTCAGCCTGATTTTGAGCTTATAAGGAATATAGTATTCATACTTGACACATCGGCGGATCATCTTCTGGAATGTCCGCAAAACGACAAAATTTCCGCAAAGGAGATGTCGCTTATCGCCAAAATGCGAATTTTAAGCCCCGAACAGCAGGAAATGATATACGAGCTTGTGAATATCGTTTCGCGGAGAAATTCGCGGTAACAAAACCTCTTTCATGCGGTGCGTGAAAGAGGTTTTTTGAGATGATTTGACCAAAGTACATATTCCGAAATAAGAATAACCTCCGAAACGGCATTTTACAGCCGTTTCAGAGGTTATTTTTCTGCGCCTTAAAACTTTATTTTTTGAGTAAGGGAAATAAAAGCAGATCCCCTCTTGACTAACAAGAGAGGAATCTGCCCGCGGGGGCTTCCCCGCTGGTCGGAGTGACGGGACTTGAAAGTTACGCCCGAATTGTTCTTTAGTCTATAAAATTTTACAAACGGCTATATTACGCCATTTGTGCGTAATGGTATACTTTGGGAATCAAAGAAATTTGAGGTCATTCGAGGAAAGTTGTCCTAAAAGTTGTCCGGGAGTTGTCCAAAGGCATTCAACTATTCCACAAAATAGCTGTAATCAAGTATAACGTTGCCGTGTTCATCGGGAGTCGTGTAGCGTGGGCAAAGACCGTTCTCAAACGACCATACGCGTCCGCGCGCATCGTGCCATATGCGCATTCCCGCCCGCTCGAGCGCGGGACGGCAGCCGCC
>CANPXD010000058.1 GCA_947585615.1 uncultured Clostridia bacterium | reverse complement strand
AGCGCTCCCAGCACGACCGAAAGCAGCATTCTGATAAAAAACCCCCAAAAGGTTTCTATTCCGGGCATTTTTATTGCGCCTTCTCCCTTAATAATTGCTGAGCTCAAGAAATTTGGGTCTTTTTTCCGCAAGCTCTATATTTGTTTTTCCGTAAATCTTGTTCTGAACAATCTGCGAGCAGAGGGGATAATCGACCTTCCATACCCACGCGCCGTAATTCGTGCCGCCCTTGCAGGTTGTAACGACTGTTCCGTCGGGCTTCGTTTCGTTTGTCGGCGCGGTATAGGTGACGGTTTCATAGTCAAGCCAGCCGTGTGACATTGCGTATTTTCCGATGGAAAGGATCTCCGATTTGGAAAACCCTGTTTTAACATACGGCAAAAGATCGGTAGCGACCTCTGTCGTTTTAATTGTTGAGGCGCTTTTCATCTTTTTGAAAAGCTGGAGAAGAACGGTTTTCTGTCTGTCCGCTCTCACGTCGTCGCCGTCTATATGTCTTATTCTGCAATACGCAAGAGCCTGTCTTCCGTCAAGCTCAAGCTCGCCCGGTTCGCCCTCAATTGTAACATGGTTGTAGGTTTTCTGGTGATTGTTGATTTCCCTTATTTCGGCGCGTGTCAAATTTACCGTAACTCCGCCGAGCGTGTCCACGATTGATTCAAAGCTGTCAAAATTAACAAGAACATAGTTGTCTATATTGATTTTGAACATATGCTCAACGCAATCGATATAGCAATTCAGTCCGCCCGTGGACATTGCGCCGTTTATTTTTCCGAACTGCCCCGTGCTCTCGTCGCCCTCGGTCGTCTCCCAATAAGCGTAGCAGTCACGGAGAATCGAGGTAAGAATGATTTCTCCCGTGTCAACGTTTACGCTCGCGACGATTGCCGAATCCGCCCGATAGCCTGTTTCTTCAATTTCCTCATCACGCGTGTCCTCGCCTATGAGGAGAACGTTCAGAACATGGGTTGAGGAAGCGGGGGTTCCGTTGTAATACCATTTTTTCACCATATCCCTGTAGGAGGAAATGTTTGCCCTGCCGTCCTCGTAAATGGGGTCAAAGCTTTCCTTAAGAACGTCCATACCCGTCCACTGCTCAAGATTGGCTTCCCTGTGCGTATCGTTGTCTGTAACCCTGTCAAGGGCGTTGTTGATGAAAAAGTAGCCGTAAATTCCTGCCGCGATGATTGCGGCACAGAGAAAAACAATTACAAAAATACATATTTTTCCCGTTTTCGTTTTATGCCACTTCTGAGAAGATTTCTTTCCGTGCGCGGCGTACGAAGCCGACTGCCCGGCGCTGCTCTGTTCCGAAAGCGCAAGGAGATCAACGCTGTGTTCTTCTTCTTCGGTCTGCGTTTGATCCGTGTTTTCAGGCTTGTCCTGCACGGCGCTGTCCGATAGGGTTGCTTCCTGTGCAGGCGATTCTTCTTCTGTCTGCTCTGTTTGCCGAAAAAAAGAATTCTCCGCTTCTTCCGGCGCGTTTTCCTGTAAAGCTTCGCTTTCCTGCGCGTTTTCAGCCTGTTCCGCGGGCGTTTCGCTGTATTCCTCCGGCTCGTCGCTCGGCGACTCTTCGGTTTCTTTCTCAGGCGGCTGCAGCGACCCCTTTATTTTCGCCTCGTTTTCTTCACGTCTCTTTTTTACCTCGTTGAGAATATCATCTAAATCATAGGAAGAATTTGCCACATTTTCATCTCCTCTGCTTCATCTCTCCAAACATACTACAACATTATATATCATTAGCGATTTTATTGCAATAAATAATTTGTAAATAAAAAGTTAGCAAAAAATACGGTTCGACAAAAAAATTAAGGGAGAACTGTCCTGCAGTTTTCCCTTAACGTTTCCTCTGTCCCGGCATCACGCGCACCGTACCTGCCGCAGACAGAATCTTTTTACTTTTTTGCGGCAGCGGAGATGAAAAATCAATTTTCCGTCTGCTCTTCAGCCGATTCTTCCGTTTCCTCTTCCCCGTCATCAAGGCGTTCAACAACCGAAATGGTGGCAACCTTTTCCCCGTCGTTTACCCGCATCACTCTGACGCCTTTTCCCGGTCTGCGGAATTCGGAAATTTGATCGGTATGCGTGCGGATAACGATTCCGTCGCTTGTGATAACGATAACGTCCTCAAAATCGTTTACGGGCGCAATCATGGCAACCTTGCCGAACTTATCGGTGTGGTAATTGATAAGTCCCTTGCCGCCGCGGTTTTGCAGGCGGTAATCGTCAAAGCTGCTCCTGCGGCCGAAGCCGGTTTCGGAAACGGTCAGCAGCGTATATCCCTCAAGCGAAGCCGCAAAGCCGACAACATAATCTTCTTCGTCAAGCTGAATGGCGCGCACGCCCCTCGTTGTTCTGCCCATAAGTCTTGCGTCGGATTCCCTGAAGCAAATACACATTCCGTTGTGCGTTGCAACAACAAGCTTTCTCTCGCCGTCCGTTATCTCAACATATGCGAGCTCGTCGCCTTCGTCAAGATTGACCGCGATTATGCCATTTTGACGGATATGCTGATATTCGCTTATATCGGTGCGCTTAATCACGCCCCGCTTTGTTACCATACAGAGATAGCGCCTGCTTTCGTCCGATGGAATTTTAACCATTGCGGAAACCGTTTCCTCTTTGTCTATCGGAAGCAGATTCACGATATTCATACCCTTGCCCGTTCTTGAGGAGGCGGGGATTTCATACGCCTTTTTTCTGAAAACACGGCCTTTATTTGTGAAAATAAATATCACGTCGTGTGAAGAGCAGGTGAACATCGTCTTGGCAACGTCCTCCTCACGGCGGCTCATACCCATAATTCCTCTGCCGCCGCGGTTCTGCGCCCTGTAAGTGTCCACCGTCATTCTCTTGATATAGCCCAAATTTGTAAGGGTAAGAATGGATTCCTCAACGGGAATGAGATCCTCATCGTCAACCGAGCCTGTTGCCGCCGTTATTTCTGTTTTTCTGTCGTCTCCAAATTTCTCCGCGACCTCATACGATTCGGTCTTTATAATTTCAAAAATTCTTTCCTCGTGGGCGAGAATATCCTCAAAATCGGCGATTTTTTCTTTAAGCTCACTCAGTTCATTTGTTATTTTCTCTATCTCAAGACCCGCAAGCTGACCGAGCTGAAAATTCACGATCGCGGACGCCTGCGGCTCGTCGAACGCAAATTTTTCGATAAGCGCCTGCTTCGCCTCCGCCTTTCCGCCGCGGCACGCTCTTATTGCCGCGATAATATCGTCCACAATATCAATAGCTCTTGCAAGACCCTCCAGTATGTGGGCGCGGTCGCGTGCTTTCGCGAGGTCAAACTGCGTGCGGCGTGCAATGATTTCCTTGCGGAACTCAATATAATGCCTGAGCATATCTTTGAGCGAAAGGATTTTCGGCACACCGTCAACAAGCGCAAGCATAATAATACCGAACGTCACCTGCATCTGCGTCATTTTATAAAGATTGTTCAGAACAACCTGTGCGTTTGCGTCTCTCTTGACGGTTATTTCAATGTGCATACCCTTGCGGTTTGAGAAATCCTTTATCGCAGAAATTCCCTCTAAGCGCTTGTCCTTTACAAGATCGGCAATGCTTGAAATAAGAGCCGCCTTGCGTACCTGATAGGGAAGCTCCGTAACAATGATTTTGAAGTGTTCGCCCTTGTCCTCAACGATTTCGGCGCGCGCGCGCAGATAGATTTTGCCTCTGCCTGTTTCGTAGGCCTCTCTGATTCCGCGCGTTCCCATAATGATGCCCGCAGTCGGAAAATCAGGACCTTTTATAAACTGCATAAGCTCCGCCGTTTCGCAATCGGGATGGTCTATAAAATAAGAAACGCCGTCAATAACCTCCTTCATATTGTGAGGAGGAATATTTGTTGCCATACCTACCGCGATACCCGACGAGCCGTTTACAAGCAGATTGGGAAAACGCGTCGGCAGGACTGTCGGCTCTTTAAGCCGATCGTCATAGTTCGGAGCAAAATCAACCGTGTTTTTGTCTATATCCTGAAGCATTTTCAGGCTTATTTTGCTCATTCGCGATTCCGTGTATCTGTACGCCGCGGCAGGGTCGCCGTCAACAGTACCGAAGTTTCCGTGGCCGTCAACGAGTATATATCTCATTGAAAACGTCTGCGCAAGCCTTACCATCGCGTCGTAAACGGAGGCGTCGCCGTGGGGATGATACCTTCCGAGAACAGAGCCGACCGTGTCCGCGCATTTTCTGTATGCCCTGTCGGGATAAAGATTGTTTTCAAACATTGTATAGAGAATTCTTCTGTGAACCGGCTTGAGTCCGTCTCTTACATCGGGCAGCGCGCGGCTCACGATAACGGTCATCGAATAATCGAGGAATGCCTTTCTGACCTCCTGATTGATTTCCACATCAATGATTTTCTGGTTGTCATACCTAATCACTTCATCGTTTGGCATTTTTTCACTCCTTGTGCTTTAAAAAACCTTTGCGCTTATATATCAAGATTCTGAACGTACTTTGCGTTTTTCACAATAAAATCGCGGCGCGGCTCAACGTTTTCGCCCATAAGGATACTGAACGTTTCGTCCGCTCTCTGCGCGTCCTCAACCGTTACGCGCAGCATTATGCGAAATTCGGGGTCCATCGTTGTTTCCCAGAGCTGCTCGGGATCCATTTCGCCGAGACCTTTATATCTCTGAACATCACACTGACCGCCCATTTCTTCTATCATTCTGTCCCGTTCCTCATCGCTGAAGGCGTACTTGCTCTTTTTGCCCTTTGAAACCTTGAAGAGCGGCGGCTGTGCAAGATAGATATATCCGCCCTCCACAAGAGGCTTCATATAGCGGAAGAAGAACGTCAGCAGAAGCGTTCTGATATGAGAGCCGTCAACATCGGCATCCGCCATAATAACGATTTTGTGATACCGCAGCCTGCTTATATCGAAATCCTCGCCGATGCCCGTACCGAGAGCCGTTACGACAGGCATCAGCTTTTCATTGCCGTAAACCTTATCCAGCCTTGCCTTTTCAACATTCAGCATTTTTCCCCAAAGCGGAAGAATCGCCTGATACATTCTGTCTCTTCCGTCCTTGGCGGAGCCGCCTGCCGAGTCTCCCTCGACGATATAGATTTCGCAGCGCTCCGGCTCGTTCGACGTACAGTCGGCAAGCTTTCCGGGAAGTTTTGTTTCAAGTCCCGATTTGCTTCTTGCCGAGTCTCTTGCCTTTCTTGCCGCCTCTCTTGCGCGCGACGCATCGAGCGATTTGTTGAGAAGCGCTCTTGCCGTTGCCGGATTTTCCTCAAAATAGGTTGTCAGCTTTTCATAGACCATAGAGGACACAAGCCCTGTTATATCTGTATTTCCGAGTTTACTCTTTGTCTGTCCCTCAAACTGTGCTTCTGTAAGCTTTACGCTCACAACAGCCGTTATGCCCTCGCGCACATCCTCGCCGCTGAGTTTTTTGTCGTTGTCTTTGAGAATATTGAATTTTTTTCCGTAGTCGTTGAAAACGCGCGTAATGGCTGTTTTAAAGCCTGTTTCGTGCGTGCCGCCGTCTATCGTGTTTATGTTGTTGGCAAAGGAAAGGAGCGTTTCGTTGTAAGAATCGGTATAGCAGAGGGCAACCTCCGCGCTCCTGTCTCCCTTCGTTGTTGAAAGGTGAATCACTTCGCTCTGAATAGAATTGAGTCCGCGGCTTGTGTTTATATATTCCACAAACGATTTTATGCCGCCCTCATAGCAGAATTCCTCGCTTGTCTGCTCTTCGGGATCGCTCTCCCTCAAATCGGAAAGCGTTATCGAAAGTCCCGCATTAAGAAACGCCTGTTCACGTAATCTGCGTGAAAGAACCTCGTAATCAAAAACAGTTGTATCCGTAAAGATTTCGGCGTCCGGCTTGAATCTGATCAGCGTACCGTGTCCCTCTGCGTCGCCGATAATATGAAGCTCGTCAACGGGATTTCCGCGTTCAAATCTCTGGGCATAAACGTGTCCGTTCTGCGTGACCTCAACCTCCAGCCATTCCGAAAGAGCGTTTACAACCGATGAGCCAACACCGTGCAGACCGCCTGAAACCTTGTATCCGCTTCCGCCGAATTTTCCGCCTGCGTGAAGCACCGTGAGAACAACCGTAACGGCGGGAAGTCCTGTTTTTTCATTGATGCCTACGGGAATTCCCCTTCCGTTATCACGAACGGCTATAATATCGCCCGGCAGAATATCGCACGTAATGTGCGTGCACACTCCCGCAAGGGCTTCGTCTATGGAGTTGTCCACGATTTCATAAACGAGATGATGAAGTCCTCGCGGCCCTGTTGAACCGATATACATTCCCGGTCTTTTACGGACTGCCTCCAGACCCTCAAGCACCTGAATATCTTTAGCGGAGTATTCCTCGGTTACCGTGGTATCAATATCCTCTTCCTCAAGAACTGTTTTGCTTTCTTCGTTCATAATCCTTGCTCCTGTCTTGTCCTTTTAAGCAGAGTTGCCGTGTTGAGCGGACTGACGTAAATCCCGTCCTGCGTAACCGCAAAGCTTTTCGGCAGCTCATAATTCACATAAATTATTTTTTTATCCTTTTCAGCCTTTGAAAGATAATCTCGCGTTGCCTTGTTCACCGTTGAGGTGTCCATATCAAAAATGCCTATTATTTTTTTGCTGTTTATTACAACGTCTCCGCCGAGATGAAGAAACATTCAGTCACCTGCCGCCATTCCGTTTTCCATTTTGATTGTCTTTCCGCTTTTCATTCTGAGCACGGTGTTTTTGTCACAGCAGGTTATAAAAATCTGTCCTTCTTTTATTGAATTGAGTATGTAATCCTGCCTTTTTTCATCAAGCTCGCTCATTACGTCGTCAAGCAGGGCAACCGGTTCGCTGCCCGTTTTTTCCCTCAGCAGAGCCGCCTCCGCGAGTTTAAGGGCAAGAACGCAGCTTCTCTGCTGTCCCTGGCTGCCGAAAATTCTTGCCGTCTTTGCGTTAATCAGAATTTCAAGGTCGTCTCTGTGGGGTCCCGCGCTGGTTGAACCGGAGACAATGTCCTCGCTCTGTTTTGTTTCAAGTTCCTTTATCAGCATTTCCTCCGCCTGCGCGGTTGAAATTCCTTCGTACGCAAAACAGCCTTTCAGCTTTAAATCCAGAATTTCGCTGCCTCCCGAAAGACCGCTGAAAATATCCCTCGCAAGCGGCAGCAGCGCCCTTGTGTACTGTTCGCGCTGATAAATGATTTTCGCGCCCGCGCGCGCAAGGTTTTTGTTCCAAATATAGAGCAAATCGCAAAGCTCCGGATTTTTATACAAATCCTTGAGCAAAACGTTTCTCTGCATAAGGCAGCGGTTATATTCTTTTAAAACAGCCCGATAGTTTGCTTTCATCTGGCAAAGCGCGGCGTCCTCAAATTTTCTTCGCCCCGCAGGTCCGTCTTTGACCATATACAGATCCGCCGGACTGAAAACAACAGCCTTTATTTCCTCTGAAAGAGCAGACGGCGACGATTTTTTTATACCGTTGAGAGACGCCGTTCTTTTCCCTTTTATGACGATTTCCGCGTTCTGTTTTCTTCCCCGGCTGAAAAATTCCGTTTTCAGTCTTGCGTTATCACAGCCGAATCTTACAAGCTCGCTGTCCGCCGCTCCCCTGAATGATTTCGCGCCCGTAAAAAGGTAAAGGGCTTCCAGGAGATTTGTTTTTCCCTGCGCGTTTTCACCGTAAATTATGTTGACTCCGTCAAAGGCGAGCGCTGTTTTTTCTATATTTCTGTAATTTTCTATTTCAATTCGGTTAATTTTCATAAATAACCTTTAAATCCGTGTCTTTTACAGAAACAATGTCTCCCGGTCTTATTTTTTTTCCTCTTGCCGTGCAGACGTTTCCGTTTACCCTGACACGTTTTTCCTCAATCATTAATTTTGCGTGGCTTCCTGTTTCGGCAAGACCTGAAAATTTAAGCAAACTTCCGAGTTTTATAAAATCCGTATCTATTTTTATTCTTTCCTCGTGCCTTTCGGCTTTTTTAAGTTTAAGTCTCATTTTTCAGCCTCATCGGAAGAACGAGGAAAAGAAAACTTTCTCCGCCGAGCGGAAGTATTTTCACGGGGCTTACAGGTCCGTTAAGTTCTATTTTTACCTGATCCGTATCCGAATTTTCAAGCGCGTCAAGAAGATATTTTGAATTAAATCCTATCTCAACCCTGTCTCCGCTTACATTGGCGTGCGTATAATCAAACATTCTTCCGATTGCGGAAACCGTTGAAATCCTCATCTCATCCCTGTCAAAAAGACATCTGATAGGATTTTTTGCGCTGTTTTCAATAACCGGAACGGTTCGTTCAATACAGGAAACAGCGTCCATTGTGTTGATAAGAGCCGTTGTTGCGCAGGTTTTCGGGATAGCGGCATTATAATCAAGGAAATCTCCGTCAAGAAGACGGCTTATAATGCTGTAATCCTCGACTTCAAAAACGATATGTCTTTTTCCGACACTGATGGAAATATCCTTTTCACTGTCCGAACCTATAAGTTTTATAAGTTCTCTTATTGTTTTTTTGGGAACAATAAACGTAACGTCCTCACCGTCATATTTTATAGGCTCTGTGCGAATCGCAAGCCTGTAACCGTCAACGCCGACAAGACGGAGCTGATTGAGCGTTACCTCAAATTTCAGACCTGTGTGAACAGGCTTTGATTTTTCATTATCCGCAACGGCAAAAACAGTCTGCGTAACCATTTTCTGCAAAACAGACTGATTGATGAAAAGAGGAAACCCGCCGGAAACACTCGGAAGCTCGGGATATTCGTTTGCGTCAATTCCGTTGATGTTGTACTGGGCAGCTCCTGCGGAAATGGTGACCGATGTTCCGTTTGCCTCAATGGCAATCGTCTCGGTCGGTATGTTTCTGACTATATCACAGATTATTTTCGCATTTATAACAATTGCGCCGGGTTCGGAAACAGTGGCGTTGAGCGTCGTGTTTATTCCGAATTCAAAATCATAGCCTGTAAGGCTCAGTGTGTCGGATCCGCACTCCATCAGTATTCCCTCAACCGTAGGAATGGTAACCTTGGGACTGACGGCTCTCATAACATTGCTGCAGGCCTCGCTGAGCTTTTTTGTGTTGCAGGTAAATTTCATTTTTAATTACCATACCTTTCCGCCCGTATTTGAAATCTTTTTGTTTCCGCTGTTTTCGGGCATAAAATAAGCGGTATTTTCTCCGAAAAACAAATTTTCAAAAATTTTCAATTTTTTCTTCCTATTTTCTTCATAATTTCAGTAGTCATAATAAAGACTGCGGAAATCGCTGAAAACGTTTTTTTACCGCCTGAACGCTTGAAAAAATAAATAAAATCAGCCGCGGCAAAAATGATGAAAAATTATTTAAAAGTTGAAAATTATTTTTTTCAACAATCCCTGTCGAAAACTTTTAAAGGAAAAAGTAAAAAATTGTTGAAAATTACGGTTCTTCCTTAATATTGTTTATCATATCGTTTACCTTGCGTTTTAGTTTTGCGTTGTTTTCCATATCGGCTTCAAGCTGTTCAACGTTGTATATTACCGTTGAGTGATGCTTGTTGAAATTTTCACCGATCATTTCATAGCTGATGTTTGTAACCTCGCGGATGATATACATAGCGATTTTTCTTGCGTGGACAATATTTGCGCGGTGTTTTTTGCCGTAAATGTCCTCTATGGAAACGCCCTCTGTTCTGCTTACCTCCTCAACGATTCTCTGAATTGTTATCGGGATCGGCTCTGTATCGGTGGTAACATCTTTTATGACTCTCTGCGCGAGCGCGATGGACGGTTCGTTTCCGCTTATTTTGCTCATTGCGTAAAGTTTTTTTGTGGTTCCCTCAAGCTGGCGTATATTGGTTTTGATTTTTTCTGCGATAAAGCGAACAACGGGATCGCTTATTTCAAAATTGAGCATTTCCGCCTTGCGCTTGATGATTGCGCAACGCGTTTCGTATTCGGGAGCCTGAATATCCGCAAGAAGTCCGTTTTCAAAGCGTGAACAGAGACGTTCCGTAAGACTCTGTATTTCCTTCGGCGGACGATCGGAGGTGAGAACGACCTGTTTGCCGTTTTCCACAAGAGAATTAAAGGTGTGGAAAAATTCTTCCTCCGTTCTGTCCTTGCCTCCGATAAACTGAATGTCGTCGATCAGAAGAACATCAATATTTCTGAACTTTTCGCGGAAATCATCAACCGTTTTTCTTCCGAGCGCGTTGATAAATTCATTTGCGAAATCCTCCGCCCGCGCATAGAGAATGTGCATTGCCGGATAATTTTTGCGTATCTGATAACATATTGCGTTCAGAATATGCGTTTTTCCGAGACCGGATTTTCCGTATATAAACAGCGGATTGTAATTGCTGAAGGCGCTTTCTCTTCTTATCGCGCCGCCCGGGTCTTCCGCAACGGCGATTGCCGCGCGGTAAGCAAATTTGTTTGACGGACCTTCAATAAAGGTGTCAAATGTGAACTGCTCAAGAGGGGGATTTTCATCTTTTTCAAGCGTGTCGCGGACTTCCTCAGCGTCCTGCCTTGATTTTTCAGCCGCGTCCCTGAACATATCGGGCGCCGCGTTACAGTCGTAGGAAAGCTCGACAGGAAAGCCCATAACGTTTTCAAACGCTTCCTCAAGCAGCGAACCGTACTGCCCCGAGACGATTTTCATTTTTAGCGGATTGGAAAAATGAATATAGACCGTATTGTTTTCAAAGCCTACGATTTCCCCGTCCGAAATCCATAAATTATATCCTGTGGCGGAAGCTTTCGTTTTACAGTATTCAAGCACCGCCTGCCATATATCTTTGTATGTATCCATTTCTTACCTCTTACTTCTGTTTGAAAAACTGAGACACATTTTATTATAGCAAAGTTTTCCGATAGATTCAATACTTAGATAATAAATAAATATTTATATATATTATAATATATACAAGGTATATATCTTTACATAGAATACGGAAAAGTAATGCTTTTGACCTTGTATTGTACGTCTGCGTTGTGCTATAATTGAAAAGAATTATTATGCGGGGAGGTGATGATCTGCGGATATTCAAACACAGGGGAGATATTTATATTTCAGCGGGAAACCGTAAAGCGGATATAGAGCAGAAAGTCCTTCTTATACTCCTTGCGTTCATTATTGCGTTCACGGTTGTATTTGTTGTTCTTTTGGGAATAAAATACGATTTTTCCGCAAAAAAATTTTTTGCTCCGGAAAATCTTGAAGAACCGGAGGTATATTATTCCGAGGAGCTTCCGCAGGTGGAAGGAAAAACAAATTTTCTCTTTATTATGAGCAATACATATACGGAGGAAATTTATGTATGCAGTATCATTCAGGTTGACCTTGACAGCACGGCGTACAAAGTCTGCACATTTGACCCCGGTACCGTTTCGGACGGCCGTTCCATGAACGACATTTATAAAACGGGCGGAGCAGGAGGCGTTGCGGGCGAAATCAGCCGTATGCTCGGCTGTGATATAGATTACTATATTGACCAGAACACAGACGGTTACAAGAAAATGTTTTCCGCTCTCGGAAATATCAACTATACCGTTCTGAGCGATATTAGATACAAGGATTCGTCCATTTACGGCTTCAATATCAAGATTAAGGAAGGCGACCAGTCGATAGACGGAGATACCGCTTCAAAACTGCTGCGCTATTATATGAGTCAAAAGGATTACCGGACGGTGAGTGAAATTCTTTTAACGTCTCTTTCCCAGCAGATAAATTCCGAGAACTATGAAAAAAGGGAAAGCCTTTTTTCAAAATTCATTGATTCCGCAGCTACAAACATCACCGTAAAGAGTTATACGGAAGGAGAGGACGGTATGCGCGTTCTTTCGGATGAAACAACAGGCGTGAACGTTTATTCCGTCTCGCCCGTTTACAGTTCCTCCTCCGTCACGGCGGAATCCCTTTCGGATATAAGAGGATATTTTTCTAAATAAGAGGACAGATATGATCAGTAAAAGAAACAAGAAAAAAATAGAAAAAGCAGTGCGCCAGATTCTGATTGCCGTTGGGGAAAATCCCGACAGAGCGGGGCTTGCCGAGACTCCGTCACGCGTTGCGAATATGTATGAGGAGGTTTTCAGCGGTCTTGATTCCGATCCGAAACAGCACCTGAAGTTCTTTGATGAAAATTCAAACGACGAAATGGTTATTGTCAGGGATATTCCCTTTTCCTCAATGTGCGAGCATCATCTGCTCCCGTTTGTGGGCAAGGCGCATATTGCGTATATCCCGAGCGACAACAGAATTATAGGTCTTTCAAAGCTTGCGAGAATCGTCGATAATTTTGCAAAAAGACCGCAGGTTCAGGAGCGCCTTACACACGACATAGCCGATTTTATTGAGCAGAATATGAAGCCGAAGGGCGTTGCCGTAATTATGGAGGCAGAGCATATGTGCATGACGGTAAGAGGAGCGAAGGCGTCGGGCAGCAAAACGCAGACCTCGGCGCTCAGGGGACGAATGAAATCCGATTCGCGAACAAGGGCGGAGGCGCTCGCTCTGCTCGACAAATAAATTTTATTTTATGAAAGGCTTTTGCTGATGATATGGAAATGCCGCGGCAGGGAAATTGAATACGGAAAAAAAGTGCTGATCATGGCAATCGTCAACGTCACGCCCGATTCCTTTTCAGACGGCGGTGATTTCTTTGACAGCGAAAAGGCTGCCGCCGCTGCCGTTGAGGCAGAAAAAAACGGTGCGGATATTATAGATGTCGGTGCGCAGTCAACACGTCCCGGAGCGTCTCCTATCCGTCCTCAGGAGGAGTGGGAGCGCCTGAAACCCGTTTTAAGCAGGCTGAGGGGCAGAATAAGCGTTCCGCTGTCTGTTGACACCTTTTATCCCGCC
>CANPXD010000057.1 GCA_947585615.1 uncultured Clostridia bacterium | reverse complement strand
TCTTTCTTTTCATTTTTAACCCCAAAATACAACAAAATCCCTGCCTTCGCTTAAACAAAACAGGGGTTCTTTGACAGGCTGACGGGAGAGCAAAAGCTCTCCCGTCACATTTAATCGGAATTGCATTTAAAAATCAACTTCAACCTGATAACCGCCGTCTAAGCTTATCTCGCCCCAGTCCGGCCCACCGCTCAGTCCTTCTGTTGCAATACCGTCACTCAAGGAATATTCAAAAATTTCAAATTCCGGTTCTTTGTAAGTTCTTTTCATTACGTTAAACCTCCTTATCACTTAAGTGTTTCCTTGATAACAGCAGAGTATGCCGTATGCTGCTTTCCTTCGTCATCCGTATAGGTAACATATGCCGCATAGGAAACAGGCACACCGCTTGGCTTGGCTTCAAGTCTCTTTGAATAACCGAACGATACGGCAAACTGATTGGTTGCCAGGCGCGCACTGTCAGGAACGGAAAGGTTAAATACATTCTTACCGTCAACATCTCCAAGAGTAAGTGTATCCGGCTGGCTGTCTACCGCAAGAACGATTCCCTGACCGGTAACCGTGTATTTAGCGTTTACATACAGCGCGTAGTTGCCTACAATCTGTGCCTTATGGGTTTCCGATTCAACAACAGGGCTGCCGATTACGGAAACATCAAGGTAATGCTCCTTCGTGAGCGCAACCGTTTCTGCCTCTGCTTCAATTTCCATATCCTGGCAGGCATAGAAAGTGTAGGTTTCGCCGAATGCCAGTATTTTTCCTGTCTTCTGATCCTTTATTCTGGACGCACCCGGGCAGCTTACCGTTACAAGCTGATTGTAAACAGCGGTGACCGAATTCGTGCTTCCGTCCAGGTTATGGATATTGATTTTGTAGCTGTTATCATCTTTCTCTTTTGCCACATCATACTTGACAAGCAGAGTCATATCGCTGCTTACTGTTACTGATTCAGATGTACTGTATTCCGTTTCGGTTTCAATATCAGTATACCCTGAAACGGTGTAGAACATACGCTTAGGAATGGGAGCGTCTGAAAGCGGATACGCATCTCCTTCGGGAACATATGCAAAAGCAATCGGATTTTTAACGTGCATATTGTTGATGAATGTGATTTTTGCGTAGCTTTCTATTTCCCCACCCTGTACGGTAAGCTCTGTGTTTCCTCTTACTTTGAAAGTATAGGAGCTGCCGAAGGTCACAAGCAGAGGCGTCTGTTCTTTTGCGGTCGTTTTCGCTGTTACTTTTTCGTACCATGCGCAGGATTCGGGATTCTTAACGGTAACCGTGTCACCATAGCTGAATTCCTTGGCGTCTCCCTTTGAATCGCTAAGCGATCCGTTTTCATCGGTAACATATGAAGTTTTTCCGCTGGGGTCGGCAACGCTTATCGTGTAGAGATAATGATTTTCGGTGCTGTTTTTGGCAGTTTCAATAGCTGTTGTAGCATCGTCTATTTCCTCGTCGGACTTGTATACCATAATAGGCTGATTATTAATTGTGTCAGCCGATGCAATCTTGTTGTTCTGCGCTTCCTCTTCAATATTTTCAACAATATATGCGTCTCTGTTGAGGGTTGGTATTTCATTGACTATGGTACTGTAGGCTTCATAGTATTCTCTACCTACGCACTTGTCGGAATTTTCTTTTGAAATCTGTGCGGCAAGTTCGAGGAATTCCTTCATTTCTGCCAGTATATCATCCTGTATGCCTGCTGAAATGCTCGCTCTTTCCTCACTGCTCATATTGAGAAACTTGAAAGCGTCATCAGCACCGCCATCAATGCGTTTTTTAAGTTCATCAACAAATGTCTTTGTTACATGATTTGACTCAAGCGCTTCGTAAAGCGCTTCTCTTGCCTGCTCGTAGCTAAACTGTTCTGACGTTTCTTTGCCGTCTTTATCAGTATAAGTTACATCCTGAAGACCGAAGTTTGCGCGTTCCTCGCATTCTGCATAAGCTTTCCAAAGGTTCGCGTATCTTTCCTTTACTACATCAAGAATAGCCTGCGCATCCAATGTCCAGTATGAAAACTCAACATCGGCAGCAGCCATCGCTTCCAAAAGTTTATCTATTGATTCCTTTGTGTATTTATCGCTGTTTTGGACTTTCTCTTCGGAAAGCGCCATAAGGTCAACAAGAGGCGCTATATCAATAACGGTTAAGGACTGTTCATAATCGGAGCGTTCAAAGAGTACATTTCCGTTTCCTCTGGTAGATTTATTGATTGAAGGATCCGCATAAAAAGCCGCGCCGAGCGCTTTATTATCAGTTTTGTATTCTGTCAATGTCGGCGTTGTATTTTCATTTAAATCGCTGACATTTGTTGTATATGCCTTGTCTGCCGGAATAGTAACGTTGAGTTGACCTCTCATAACAGTGGTTACACCGAATGAGAATACACCCCCTGCTGCCTGCCAATCCGAACTTGTTGCTTCTATTGTGCTTAGAAGCCCGTCAAGGTCTCTTGATGAATCTCTTATCCAGTCATCTCCGCCTGCCCACGCAAAACTAACACCATGTTCCGTGTCATTATTTCCGCCTGAAAGGGCATTGATTTTCGAAAGAGAGAAAACTGCGCTTCCGTTAGCTGTATCTGCACTTGAAACGGTAAGGCTGCCGTTCCTTTCTCTCGCTCGGTTCATATTATCGGTCCATGCAGACCCGTCCCAATGGTTAGAGGTTGTATAGTCTTGAGTAACCCAGTATGTTGTATCGCTTCTATCTACATCAAGCTTTATGGAATCAAGAATATTGTCATTTTTTATCTCGTTAGAATTTGACGTCTGATAAAAAGTCATTCTCACAGGTCCGAGATTATAGGAATCCAGTGCCGTTGATTTTGTTCTGAAGATTACATGACTGTTCGGTCTTGTATAATTAAATGTGTATGTTGATGAATCTCCTGAAGCATTAGTAAAGCTTCCTTCAACAGTAACATTTTCATTGCTGCTACTTATGCTCTGACCGTCTTTAATCTTTGTGGTGAATGAAGGCTGAAGACTGTAGAACGAATCATAAACACTGAGTACAAGTTCCTTATACACATTTACAAGGTCTCTTGCGGCAAACGCCTTAGTCGGGTTTGCAATCAGGTGCTGCGTATTCTTATCCGACATAAAAAGCTTGGCATTGTTATACGCGACCTCAACACCTGCCGAGTTGGCATACTCGTCTTTGTTATTGATATATTCCTCTGCCTCTTTAATTACATCGTTGAGCGATTTATTGCCCGCATAATCAACCTTAGCATCAAAATTGATAGATAAATTTCTTATCTGAACAATAATATTGACCATCTGCTCTTCAACATCTGCTTCGGCTTCTTCACTATCCTCAGGCTCAAATTCGTCAAGAGGATAGTTTTCCTCTGCCTTCCATATTGCAATTTTAGCACCCGAAACAGCATTCTTTATTGCAGAAATTTTATCCGCGTCTGCGTTAAAGAAAGCACTGTTATCAAGAACATACTGCGCATTGTTAATCGTGTTTTCAAGTAGAATTGTATCTACTCTCGGAGCCTTAGCATTAAGAATAAAAGCGTAAAGAGCTTTCGCGGCATTGCTCATGCTCTGTTCTTCATCATCAGCGGGATAGTTATTGTCAGGCTTTGTTTTCATAAAACCCTGTGCGGTTTGATAAGCATTTGCGAATTCTTCCCAGTTTTCATAAAGCTTCTGCGCCGTCTCTGAAGTTCCCTCATAGCGCGCTCTCTGGTTGTCGATAGCGTCTCTGAGTCCCTGATATTCTGCCGGGTCAGGAGTCGGAGTTGCTGAGTTAAGCGCGTTAATATAGTTACCGATCTGCTCTCCAACAGTATTTACCTTCGTTTCAATATTGTCTCCGTAATTTTGTACGGAATTTGAAATATTATAGGTTATGATATTATCAAAGGCAGTGATTACATCTTTCAGACCACCGGCAGCATAAGTGTTGCTATTGTTTATGATGAGCTTATCCTTGTTGACTTTGTTTGAAACAGCATCCGTAACAGCCTTATAATTGATTACATAAACAGGTATGTCATTTGAAATGTACCCTCCCTCGACGATATTTTCAATGTTATTGTTATTAACAGTAAAATACCACGTGGGCGTCAGTGTTTTAACATATTCATCGGATCCCGGTGTGTAGGCAATCTTTAAGCCATTGTAAAGCGGAACTCTAAAAGCATTAAATTCGCCGGAAACAAGACCCGGAATACCGTTTGCATAGTTGCTTGCTACAAGACGTTTATCTAAAGTCTCTTTACTTCCTGCCTCTTCCTCGCTATTAGTATTTTCCCATTTATTATCACGCCAGTTCCAAATAAAATTATTAAAATCATAGCTATAATATGGGTACATAGAAAGCCAAAAGCCGTTATCATTCGCAGGAGCAGTACCTTGTCTTGCAGGACCTCCCCCGTTTATTACGCCTTCATACCAATATTCACTCTGCGCTACGCCATTATCGTTATAAAATTGTTTATTTCTGTAGTTGTAATAGCCTAACGTAAATTCTTTTGAATCTTGACGGCTTTTTTCCGATTTAGATGGATAAATACTATAGATAAACTCATTATTATAGTTGGCTATCTGGGCAATTACAGGAATACCGGGTACGTTATCTCCGCCGTCATAAAATACAACTGAAGGTGAATGAGTTACCTTTACTTCAATACCGCCTTCACTTGTACCAGAACCGGAAGCACCATCTATAGATTGCGGAAATGATTCCGAGTAAAGGATATTGTTATAGAAAATTGCCTGATTTACCGGTTGATTGTCAATCGACTGTATCGGTTTAACCTCTTCAATATTTGAACCAGGCGTCCATTCTTTCATAGCTTCTGTAGCCTTGTCAAGTTTTGATGCTGCGTCTGTAAGATTGCCGCCATCAATACTGCTGTCTCCGCCGTACATATATTTGTCATACAGCTTCATTGCCTCGCAGTACGCCTCATAGGCCGGCAGCATATTTTCATAAACCGTGCCGTTCATCTTGACTTCATAGGCTGTGATTTTTTCCTTGAGCGTCTTTGCCTCTGAATCATACTCAAGCGCCAATGCTGTACGCGCCGTAAACGCCGCAATCGGAATTGACGTAACAGCCATAATAAGTGAAAGCACTATACACAGCATTTTTGTTGATATTTTAGCCTTCATAAAAAAACCTCCTGAAAAATAAGACTGCTGAAAAGACCGATACGGTAAAACCGAACTGCTCTTCGGAGGAAATCTGACCTTATCTCCGTATTCCGCGTCACAGTATATATCGCCATATCGCCCAATCGCCTAAACAGAATTTTGATTTTTCTGTTTTTTTCATTTGCGTGCTATTCTATTACATAGCAAAACAGTTGTCAATAAAGTTAATAAATTCTTTAGAAAAAAGGATTTAACAAAATATTCATAAAATTTTAGTCAATATGCACAAAAGTGCTGAAAAAATTTATAAATTGTTAATTTTTCCCATTATTATGCGGATTTTTAAAACCACAGTTTGACCTGCCGCACCTGTTATTTTTGATTTTTTTGAATATTTCAGCTAAAAATTTCAAATGTTCTTAAATTGTTTTGTGCAATTTGCTATTTTGAATTTTTTACCTATTTTTTCCTGAAAAAATTAAAATCCTCTCCGCTCGGAGAGGATTTCTTCAAATATTAAAAATTTATAAATTATTCCTTGATTGAATTTATTTTTTTAGTTCTGGCGGCTTCAATCTCTAACTGTGCATTTTCTTTTGTTTTTCCTGTATAATCATTAAAGAACATAGGAATTATTGTCAGCAAAAATCCTAACGCGGGAACAATCGTAACAAGCGCGAGGAGCATTTTCTGCGTTTCCGGAGACTGCTGGAAAAATATCTGCCTGCCCTCAATATCCACAAGCGACTTATCAACTGCCTTGAAATCCGAGCGGTCAAGAATCTGACCGAACACCGCAGTAGCAATGCCGGCATTAACCTTTGAAAGGAAAGTCTGGAACGAGAAGCAGACGCCCTCGTGGCGTTCGCCTGTTTTCCACTCAAGATAATCAACAGCGTCCGCAATAAGAGCATATGTGATAACATTATATATTCCGAGCGGAAGTCCCATAAGGAACAGGAACACCCAAAGAATATAGATATTTATATTGGAAACATCTTGAGCAAAAACAACGTAGCAAAGTGTATGAACCATAAAACCGAACGCCGCTGAGCCGATATATATCTGCTTAAGAGAAAGCTTCTTTCTGAGTACGGGGAAAATCGCCATTGCGGGTACCATACCAACACCGATTGCGACGGTAAGCGTTGTTACAACTGTACCGCGCGGTATCCAGAAATCATAGGCGGCCTTTGCGTCGACATTTGGCAGAATGTTTCCGAGAACGTCAAAAATTTTTGAAAAATCGGTATAATTCTGAATGATAAGATAATTTCCGATATAATCGGCGCACTGATTTGCAGTAACCATTGTAGAACCAAGCAGTGACGCGAGAATAACGATAATCAGGAGCTTATCCTTACCTATTACCGTAACGGTCTCCTTGAATGACGGCGTATGATCCATTTTCGGCACTCTTTCCTTTGATACAAAGAAGATGAGTATTGAAAGAGCACAGCCTATAACGGCGAACAGAACTGCAGATACAAAGAAACCTGTTTTGTAGCCAAGATTTGACTGATAAAGAATCGGAACAAGCAATGCCGGAAGAATTCCGCCGAAGGTTGAACCGAGTCTTGCCGTTGAAATAAACGAAGTGCGCTCACTCTCAAGAGGCGTTATAACAGAGGAAAGCCCCCAAAACGGAACATCCTGAATGGTAAAAGCCACACCCCAGATAATATATGTAAACAATGCCCAAACAAAAGCGGCTGATGAGCCGTCACTGAACGGAGCTGTGAAAAGCAGTATCGTGCAAATTGCTATCGGAACGGGAGAAAACAAAAGATACGGTCTCATTTTTCCCCATTTTGAATGTGTTTTATCAACAATCATTCCCATTACAGGATCGTTCAGCGCGTCAAAAATTCTGCCGCAGAGGATAATTGTTGTGCTCTGCTTCAGTGAAAGACCTGCGCCATTCTGAAAAAACACAAGCGCAAACATTGACATAATAGTATATATGCCCGAACGACCGAAAGCGCCGAGAGTAAAGAATACGCGTTCTTTCATTGTCAAATACTTTTTCTGTTCCATTGATTTACCCCTTTTAACGTTTTATTAAAATACTTTAATATATTTTCATTATAAAGGATAGTTCTGTTCAAGTCAAATATATTATGGAAGGATTTATTCCTCGATTCCGAGAATTTCCTGTGCCTCGCCGCTGTCAAGCGTTTCTATTTTGCGCAGATTCTTCTGAATAATATTATTTCTGCGGTCCGCCTCGTCAAGCACTTTTCCTGCCTCGTCAACCTTTTTCCTTGCTTTCGCAAGCAGATCGCCGAATTTATCATACTGCGTTTTTGCGGCGCCGAGAACTTTCCATACCTCATTTGCCTTCTTGTTTATAGCCATTGTCCTGAAGCCCATGGCAAGTGAGTTTAAAAGCGCCGTAACAGTGCTTGGACCGGCAATCATAATCCCCTCAGCCTGAAGCTTTTCGGCAACGGCATTTTTGCTTGACATAATCTCAGCATAAAGTCCCTCAGTAGCAAGATAAAGGATTGCAAACGGTGTGGTTTCCGGAGTGCTTATGTAGTTCTTAACAAGCTTTGCCTCGTCCCGCACACGCTGTTCAAGCGCTTTTTTTGCTTTTTCAAGCTCGTCCGTGTTTCCTGCTTCGGCAGCGGCGGAAAGCCTTGCGTAATCCTCCATCGGGAATTTGGAATCTATCGGCAGATATGTTATTTCATCGTCCTCCTGATTGGGAATACGGATTGCGAATTCAATCTGACCGTTATATTTAGGATTCGTTTTGACATTCGTGTCATACATTCCCGGAATTGTTTCATCAAGAATATTGCCGAGCTGCACCTCTGCCCATGTCCCTCTTGCCTTTACATTGGTAAGCACACGGTTAAGCCCTTTGACGTTATCTGTCACGCCTGCAGAAAGTTCTTTCATCTCACCAAGACTTTTATAGACGTTCTGGAGTTGTTCTGAAACAGTCTTGAACGATGCGTTAAGCCGTTGGTTAAGCGTTTCAGTCAACTTTTCATCTACGGTTTTACGCATTTCTTCCAGCTTTTTCTCGTTGCTCTCCTGCATTTTTGAAATCGCGCTGTCTATTCTCTCCGTCTGCTTTTCGGCATTTTCATTGAGCGAGGCATTTATTTTAATCATCTGTTCGTAATTTTTTTCAGTAAGACTGTGCATTTGTTGGGAAACCGCTCGCAGTCCGTCCTCAGTTCTCTTGGCATTTATGTCCGTTTTCTGATCCAAAAGAGCGATTCCATTGTCTTTCCTCGGTTTATTTAGCATTATCAGTACAATGGCAGCAATAAGCAATACGATTGTCACTGCAAGCATAATCAGAATATACTTTTCCATACAGCACCTCCTGCATTTCATACCCTAATTTTATCACATCACATTGTTATAAACAACATTATATTTTTTAAGGTACAAAATTAAGGACTTTCCTCATTTGAATCAAATATCTGTTATATTCTCGGACTTGCAGATGAATCCGAAAAGTATTAAACGCTTTCTGCACTGAAACAGAAAGCGTTTTTTGCTTTAATTCCCTATTTCGTTGTAAAGATACGATTCAAATTTCGGAAGCCACCAGTCGCGGTAGCCGGCGCGCGTCGGATGAATTCCGTTCGCCATATAAACCCTGTACTTTTCCTTACTGACGCTGTTCATATCGTCATCGTTCCACAAATCAATCACTCCGATATTCCATTTTTTCTGTATCTGCAAAAGCAAATCAACCATTTTTCCGTACCGGGAGCTGTTGTACTTCGTGCCGGTATAGAAAATCACAGGGCAGTCCCACGTTTCTCTTGCATAAGCAATTATGTATTCTATTGCGCCTGCAACCGTTTCTGTGTCAAAATCGCTTATTGAAAAACTGTCCGAAATTTCTCCGAGCGGCTTTTTCTTTGCCGCGTCGTTAGTGGAAAGCTGGCAGACGAACGCATTTGCTTTTATCTCTGAATCAATCGTTTTTATTCGTGAAACATATGATTTTTCACCGCTGTCAACAAGTGTAGTTCCTGAAACAGCCTCTTTTACCGCGATTATGCCGTCTCTTTTTTCAAGGAAATCCGCAAAGGATTCTCCCTTTGCCGCCGAACCGTATGTGACCGAGCTTCCGAGAAAAATCACCGTTTTGCCTTTAATCGGACTCTCCTCAAAAGCCTGTGTGTTATCAACGCTATACTCATTTCTGTTTCCCGTGCTGAACGCTCCTTTAGACTGACCAACCGCCGCAGCTATGACTGCTGCAAGCAAAACAACTGAAACCATTGCAGTCATTATAATGCTTTTCTTTTTATTTTTCACATTCTCGCCCCCCTATACTCAATTAAATAATAACGCAATACGAATATGAATTCAATATCAAAGCAGTTGATTATACGGAACGCTTGTGATAAAATATGCCGTGAGGTACAAGATTATGGATATGCTTTGGAAAAATAATTTAAGAGATATTGAGCCTTATGTGCCCGGTGAGCAGAGCAAGGAAAAGGATATAGTCAAAATCAACGCAAATGAAAATCCTTATCCCCCATCACCAAAGGTGATTGAAGCAATAAACGGCTTTGATTGCGGTAATCTGCGTTTTTATCCCGACGCCAACGCAACCGAATTTAAAAGCGCCGTTGCCGAATACTACTGTGTCAATCCTGAAAATGTTTTTCTCGGGAACGGTTCGGATGATGTCATTGCGCTTGCGTTTCAGGCTTTTTTCAACAGTAAAAATCCGATTGCTTTTCCCGATATTACATACAGCTTTTATCCCGTTTGGTGCAGGCTTTTCAATATACCGTATAAAAACTATCCTCTTAAAAGTGATTTCCGCATTGACCCCGAGGATTACAAAGAAGAAAACGGCGGAGTGGTTATACCGAATCCAAACGCCCCGACTTCTTTGGGAGAAGGAAAAGTATTTATTGAAAAGCTTATGAAGTACAACAAAGACAGCGTAGTCATAATTGACGAGGCATACGTTGACTTTGGCGGTTACTCGAGCGTTGAACTGACAGGAAAATATGAAAATCTGCTTGTTACGGGAACTTTTTCAAAAAGCAGAAGCCTTGCCGGAATGAGAATCGGCTATGCAGTCGGCAGCCGCGAATTGATTTCCATTCTTGAAGCCGTAAAAAATTCCTACAACAGTTACACCGTAAACAGCATTTCAATGGCTGCGGGAACAGCCGCGATAAAGGATAAAAAATACTTTGAAGAAACGGTTTCCAAGGTTATTGCAACGCGTGCAAGAGTCACGAAGGAACTAAGAAATCTCGGTTTTACCGTTCTCGATTCACAAACCAATTTTCTGTTTGCCACATATGAAGGGAAGAATATAAAGGATTACTTTGAATGGCTGAAAACACAAAAAGTTTTTATACGCTATTTTAATATGCCGAGAATAAGCAATTACGTCAGAATTACAATCGGCACCGACTATGAAATGGACGTATTTCTTGAAAAGACAAAAGAATACCTCAGCAATTAAAAAAACCGCACTGATGTGCGGTTTTCGGCGTGTAGAAAAAGTCCAAAATCAAATTTCTGCACGCCGGCAGACTTCGAGAAACGGAACTGAATTTACCTTTTGGCAATTCGTAAGCGTACAAAGGTACGGTAGGGTTGCCAAAAGGTAAAAACGCCGAAAGTCGCTTGAATTCGATGTTCAAGCGGCTTTCATAATATAAAAATAAATTTAATAATGAAATGGTTATTTTGTTTTTAAATATATAAATATACGTTGCTTTTATTCGGCGTGTTTCAGACCGCTTTATCGGCAGTCTGAAAACCGCACTGATGTGCGGTTTTTACGGTATTTTATTCAACGCCCGAAAGCTGTTTCCAGTGAATTTTGCAGTATTCCTTTCCGTCAATAGGCGGATAATCCTCATCATCAACTCTTGCCTCGTTGTAGCAATCATACTCTTCATTATACGCACAGCGGACAGCACTTTCTCCGCCCTCGGTGAGAGACGGGATAAACGCATAAAGGAATATTCCCAAAACGGCGACACAGGACAGCAAAACACCGCCCTTTCCCGAAGTCCACTTCAGGAATTTGATTTTTCCAAGGTCGATTTTATCAAGATATGTAAAGGGTTTAACTTTTTCAATGAGCATTATGCAAAGCTTCATCAAAAAGTAGCCGACCGTTCCTGCGACTGCACCAACGATGAGTCCGCCGATAACATCAGTCGGATAATGAACCATAAGATAAATGCGGCTTCCCATAGTACACGCGGCAATCACGGGGAAAATCCACGCAATTTTTTTCTTTTTGTCGCTTCTAAAGACAAGGAACATTGCCGTTGCAATCTCAAAAGCGGCAGTGGTGTGTCCGCTTGGGAAAGAATAATCGCTCTCGCTGAGCGCACCTGCGTTTATGTACCAAGACCAGTATTGCAAATTTTCCTGCAGAGTGTTATACGGACGTATACGCAAAACGGCAGGCTTAACGATAACGTTTGTCACAAGAGTACCGACAACAATCGCAAACATAAGAGCGAGACCGTATTTTCTTGTTTTCTTAAAAAGAGCGAGCACAACGCCGAGGATAACCATGGGAATAACAAAGGCTTCGTCCCCGAATGTTGTAAAAAACTTTGCAACGACAGTAAGGAAGCCGTTCTGGATAGAGCCGAAAAATTTGAAAATCGCCATATCAAAATTATAAAAAGCACTGTCTATCGAGCTTCCGAGAGTCATAAGGATAAAATCCATAAAGCACCTCCGATTAAATAATCTATTAACTATATATTACCAAAGCGCCCGGAATATTTCAAGATAATATATTTACTTATTTTTTCACTTTTATTAATATTTATATAATAATTGTATGATATTTTACTAAACATCATAATGAAACTTTTTCCATATCATAATATAAAAGGAAATTAAATGATAACTAATCCGTATAAGGTTCTCGGCGTTCCCTACGGCGCGCCTGAAGAGGAATGCACAAAGGCGTACAAACGCCTTGCAAAAAAATACCATCCCGACCTGAATCCAGACGATCCGAAGGCAGCGGAAAAAATGGCCGAAATCAACGCGGCATACGACCAGATTAAAAACGGTAAGGGTACTGACACGTACGGCTCTGCTTATTCCTACGGGAATCCGCACAGACAGAGCGACAGCTCATCGCCTGATTACTACACTTCTGCCGCGCAATTTATAAATAACCGCCAGTTCAGTCAGGCGCTTAATGTCTTGAACAATATTGAGAACAGAACCGCTCAGTGGTATTATCTGAGCGCTGTTGCAAATATGGGTCTCGGCAACAGAAGCCTTGCCCTATCCTATATTCAGCAGGCGTGCGCCATGGAGCCTGACAACTTCACCTATTCCACCGCATATTCGCAAATAAGAAACGGTATGCGACCCGGCGGCTATTCACCTTTTGGAAGCTTTGTTGACTTTGACGAACCGCAGGATACCGGAAACGGCAGGCGATACACATACACAGTCCCGTCTCAGAAAGGCTGTCTCAGCAGAATTCTGCGAATCATATTTATAATAATCATCATAAGATTTGTGCTCGCGCTCCTTTTAAATATTTTCGGCGTCGGTTACAGGCGCAGCTATTACAACAATTACTCTAATCCTCCAAGCGGCTACAGCAGCGAATATAATGAAAATGACGGCGCAGAAAGTTATTTCGGAACAGACGACGGCAAAGAAGCAATAGATAATTAGAACGGAGAATTCCAATGAAAAAATTTTTGAACAACATAGCTGTTAAATTTGAGCGTTTTATGTATGGCAGATACGGCTTTGACAGACTTTACAGAGGTCTTTTATGGATTTACTTTATCGTTATTATTCTTGCCCTTTATCCGCCGCGGGTCTTGCAATCGTTATATTTGCCTTTTTCCGTGTTTTCTCAAAGAATACAGAGAAAAGGCGCATGGAAAACAACAAATGGCTTGCATTTGAAAACTCAGTAAGCAGAAAAGTCCGTTTAATAAGGGACAGATGGAAATACCGCAATACTCACGTTTTCAGAAAATGTCCCGGATGCAAAGCGGTTTTAAGGCTAAAAAAAATCAAAGGCAGTCATAACGTATGCTGCCCCCACTGCAAGAAAAGCTTTAAAGTCAAAGTATTATAATAAAAAGACGGGGGATTGTCTTATCGTGGCAATCCCCCGTCTTTTTCGCTTTTATGAAATTTTTTCTGAAATTTTGTTCATTACTTTGCTGATTTTTTCGGATTTAAGAATACCTTTATACATAAGATCAAGCATTCCGGACGGAACGAGTTCCACCATACCGAGAAGCTTTGAGTTCTTAACTCTGTACATATATCTCGGGTGGGGCGAATTTACAGCATCAAGCACTGCCTTTACAAGATATTTCGGATCGTTTGCCATTTTAAGCTCAAGCTGCATCATAACTTTCATCGTTTCAAGAACGTCGCGGTAATGATTTGTTCCGGAAATAAGCTTGTCAAACGATTTAATTGTGCTGCCGTGCATAGCCGTTTTGAACGAACCGGGCTGAATTTTGATAACGGGGATGTCAAGAAACATCAGCTCGCGGCGAAGAGAATCGTTATATGCCTCAACTGCATATTTTGAGAATGTATACGGACCGTTGAAAGGCTGAGGCGTCATCCAGCCGCACTCAGACGAACAGTTGATTATTCTTCCCTTTGACTTTTTTATAAGAGGGAAAAAGGTTTTATTCATTCTCA
>CANPXD010000056.1 GCA_947585615.1 uncultured Clostridia bacterium | reverse complement strand
CAATAACTTCCCTATGCGTCCTCTTAATTGGAAATCTCCTAATGATTATATTGAGGCTTTTATCAATTACGGTGAGGTTTTCTAATTTTGTAACACATCATTGACAAACCTACAAAGTGTTGATTTTGACGGAATTAAGCCCGCTTTTTTATAATTTATTTTTATATTTTATATTACTGAAAACAGCGCCTGCAAAAATAAGAATTGCACCGATAATCTGAGTGAAAATGAACTTTTCTTTAAGCAATACAACAGAAAATATCAAGGCTGATAATGGCTCAATATATCCAAGAATTGAAACAGACTGAACAGGTATACTGCCTATTGATGAGAAGTATAAGCTGCAGCCTATTCCTGTATTGAGCAGTCCGAGAAATACAAGCCATAACCATTGAGCGGGCGTTTGAGGTAAAGATGTTAAAAAATTTCCTTTGATTAAAAGATAAACCGAAACTGTCAGAAAACTGATCAGTAATTGCAATGAAGCATTTTTCATACCTGTTATTTTATCCGCCTTTTTATTTGCAATTACCATTATACTGTACATAACAGCAGATAGAATCCCTAAAACAAAACCTATGTTTTTAAGTTCAAATTTTTCTTTCTGCACATTCAATAAAAAAATCCCGATTAACACAACGGCAAAGCAAACACATTTTTGAATCGTTAATTTTTCCTTAAAGATTATCGGAGAAAAATCACAACGATTATCGGATCTGTATAGTAAAGCAGCGATGCCATTCCTACTCCGATTTGCTGATATGCTGAATATAAAAACATCCAGCTGCAGCCCATCGCTATGCCTGACAAAGTTAAAAAAACAAGGCTTTTTTTGTCTGTGTTTTTCAAATCCATTCGATTTTTTGTGAGATAGAATATCGCGAGAAGCAATAAACTTCCAATAAATGTTCGCACAAGTACAATGTTTGTGCTGTCCATATGGATCTGCTGTGCCACTATTCCGTTTGAGCCAAATAACAGCAAAGCAAATATGTATTTTAGATAGTTATTGTTTTTCTTCATCATACTTCAATTACTGTTGGAATGTGTTTTGTATATTCAAGAAATTTCTGAATCACATCTTCTGTTTTAACCTTCATATATCCTATTGTTGTGCCGTCACTGCAGCCGTAATATTCTTCACCAAGAACATCTTTGTCTATTACAACTTTAATCTTGTTTTCATTGTCGAGCAGTGTACCGAAAACAGTAGCAGCACCTATTTTTACCCCTAACATTTCAAACAGCAATTCTTCAGGTGCAAAGGAAACCCTTGATATTTCAAGTGTACGACTGAAATCCTTTGTTTTAAACGGCTTATCTCCGGTAGTGATAAACAAATAAAAATTTGTTTTCTGCCTGTTGCACAGAAAAAGGGTTTTTACCACAGGACATTCTAAACGCTTGCTGATTTCAACACAATCCTCCATTGTGATTGCTTCATCCGTGTCAACTCTTTCAAATGATATATTTAGTTTTGTTAGTGTTTCGTATACATTTTCTTGTAAAGGCGTTTTAAATTCCTTTGGCTGAGATGTTTTTATTTCGCTTACGTATATCATATTTTTATTCTCCTTATTGATTTTTGATAAATCATATTGTATCATAAAATCATTAATAACAAAAACGAATGTTTGTAATGCCTGTCATTACAAAAACAGATATAGGAGAGTTTATGAACATTCAAAAATATTTGGCTTTTGTAAAAGCTGTTGAATTCGGCAGTTTTACCAAAGCAGCAAAATGCTTGAATTATACACAATCGGGAATAAGCCGAATGATAAATGATTTAGAACAAGAATGGAAAGTTACGCTTCTTGAAAGAGGAAAAAACGGTTTAAAACTGACATCGGATGGAACAAAGTTATTGCCGTATGTTAAAAGTATTTGTGACGATTATGAAAAACTGCAAATGCAGGTTGATGAAATTAACGGCTTGCAGTCAGGACTTATACGAATCGGCACATTTTCAAGTGTTGCCACCCACTGGTTACCGAATATCATACGTGAATTTCAAAAAGATTATCCGAATATTGACTATGAATTGCTATTGGGTGATTACACGGAAATTGAAAAATGGATTGGTGAAGGCAGAGTTGACTGCGGTTTTCTGCGTTTGCCTACCAATCCTGATTTTGAAACAATATTTTTAGAGCAGGATAAACTGCTTGCAATTATTCCTGAAAATCATCCGTTAAAGGATTGTGATACATTTCCTGTTAAAGCGCTTTGCGACGAACCGTTTATGCTTCTTGAAAAGGGAGCGAAGGCGGAAATTTCAGAAATATTTGAAAGATGTAATTTAGAACCCAATGTTCATTTTACCACATGGGATGACTATGCTATTATGTCTATGGTAGCAAACGGCTTGGGTTTAAGCATATTACCTGAACTGATTTTAAAAATGATACCTTACAAAATTGTTGCTAAAGAACTTGATGTTCCTGCATACAGAAATATCGGTCTTGCTCTTAAAAACAGAAAAACCGCATCAATTGCGGTGAAACGGTTTATCGATTATTTGCCATACAGAAATATGGAGGATTAATATGAATCCAATATTTAAGCAGAATAAAAAATATTCCTACCGTGACCCTGCGGCATATTATGAAAATGGCGTAATATATCTTTTCTTTTCACTTGTTGAAAAGGATGGCAGCAATCAATACTTTTATGTTGCAGCAAGCACGAGCAAGGATTTCGTTACTTGGTCTGAGCCAAAAGTCCTTACTGATAAGGATACTTCTAAAAATTATTCATCTCCCGGGAATGTGATAAAGTACAAGGACGAATACTATCTTTGCATACAATCCTATCCCAGACCAAACGGCGAAAAATACGGTAATGATGATTCAAGAATATACACAATAAAAAGCAAGGATTTAATTCATTGGAGCGCTCCCGAAATACTGATGGTCAAGGGTGATATTCCCATCAATGATATGGGCAGAATGATAGACCCGTATATTTTGGAGGATAATGGAGTATTCCGCTGCTTTTTTAAACAAAACGGGGTTTCATTCAGTATGTCGGCCGATTTAAAGCATTGGGAATTTATCGGATGTACCGACTGCGGTGAAAACGTTTGCGTGTTGAAAATAGATAATGAATATCTTATATTTAATTCACCGGAAAACGGAATAGCCCTGATGAAAACAACGGATTTTAAAACCTTTGATCGTTGCGGTATAACGTATTTAGGTCAATCTGAATGGAATTGGGCAAAGGACAGAATTACGGCAGGCTTCGTGCTGGAAATAAACGGTTATGGCATTAAACATAAATACGCGATGTTTTTTCACGGAGATAATGAAGCGGATTGTTTATTTGGTGCGTCAATAGGTGTTGCCTTTAGTGATGATTTAACTAACTGGGTGTACGAGTAAAAAGTCTGCGGACATTTTACAGTTGTGAACTCTCATAAGCTCGTCTTAACGCAGTGTCATATTTGCCACGGTTTTCAAAATCATAAAATTTAATCCGACAGAGATTTTGAGAGATTTAAAAGTAAAAATTCAGCTTAAAACGGCGGTTTTCTTATGAGATAAATTTGAATACCGAGATTTTACATATTATTTTGTTTTTTAGCTTATATATTGTTTGTCATGAGAATTTAAGGTAGAGGGTTGCATTGAATGTACGACTCCTACCTTTTTTTGTTGGTATACATTTTTGCTGTTAATGATATATCACTGTGTCCCATAAATTCCTTTGAAGCATTGATCGGTGCGCCTGCGCCCAATAATCTGTGCAGAATGTCGGAGTATGCCAAGACATAACGGTAAAGCGGAACGCTCTCACAGAAAAGACAACGAATATTTTTACGCAACACATAAATTTTATTCTTTTGATGACTTCAAAAAGCAACTTGCTGTTCACAACAGAAAGTACAATAACTTCCCTATGCGTCCTCTTAATTGGAAATCTCCTAAAGATTATATTGAGGCTTTTATCAATTACGGTGAGGTTTTCTAATTTTGTGACGCATCCTTGACAAACCTATAGAATATTTAAATATATTTAATAATTTAATATTGAATAAACTAAAGCAGTTTGATATAATTATTTGATGTGGGTTTCTGTATTTAAAGGAGAAAGCAATGGAGAAAACGGGGCGCAAAACAGACGTTGTAAGTGAAAAGGAAATAGAAAAGCAGCGGAAATTCTCTGAAAAGGTTTTCTGTATTCTTTCGCGCAGATATTCCGAAAAGCCTCTTGCCTGCATTGTGACCTACGGCTGCCAGCAGAACGTTGCCGACAGCGAACGAATCAAAGGTATGCTCAGCGAAATGGGATACGGCTTTACGGAGAACAGGACGAAAGCTAAACTGATTGTTTTTAACACTTGCGCTGTACGCGAACACGCGGAGGACAGGGTCTTTGGAAATGTGGGCAGTCTCAAATCGTACAGAAGGGATAATCCCGATGTTCTGATTGCCTGCTGCGGCTGTATGATGCAGCAGCAGCACATAGCCGATAAAATTAAAAAGAGTTTTCCGTTTGTTGACCTTGTTTTTGGAACACACGTTATTTACAGACTGCCCGAACTGATTTACAGGGCGCTTACAAACGGCGCAAGAATATTTGAACTTCCCGATATGGACGGGGCAATTGCCGAGGGCATTCCTGTTCTGCGTGATAATGACAGCAGAGCTTGGCTGCCGATAATGTATGGCTGCAACAATTTTTGCTCGTACTGCATTGTGCCCTATGTCCGCGGACGGGAGAGAAGCCGTTCAGTCGAAGCTGTTGTCAGTGAGGCACGCGCTCTTATTGAAAGCGGATATAAGGAAATAACGCTGCTTGGTCAGAATGTTAATTCCTACGGCAAGGATCTTGTTCCGCAGATCAGCTTTGCGCAGCTGCTGCGTATGATAAACGATATTCCCGGAGATTTCAGAATAAGGTTTATGACAAGTCATCCGCGCGACTGCACAAAAGAGCTTATCAAAACCATGGCGCAATGTGATAAAATCGCCAAACACCTTCATCTTCCGTTCCAGAGCGGAAACAACCGGGTGCTTTCGGAAATGAACAGACATTACACCAGAGAAAAATATCTTGAGCTTATTAATTACGCAAAAGAACTTATGGGCGATTCGCTGTCTCTGACGTCTGATGTAATAGTCGGCTTTCCCGGCGAGACATATGAGGAATTCAAAGATACGCTTTCACTTGTCGAAGAAGTTAAATTTACCGCGCTGTTCACATTTATTTATTCTCCGAGAAAGGGAACGCCCGCTGCTGAAATGCCGGATCCCGTCACCGCGCAGGAAAAGGGCAGATGGTTCAGGGAACTGACAGAGCTTCAGGAAAAAATCTCTGCCGAAAATATGAAGAAATATACGGGAAAAAGCTTCAAATGCTTTGTTACAGGCAAAGGAAAGCTCGGGGATAATTATCTTGCCGCCAGAACCGACGGAAATCTTATCATAGAATTTGAAGGTGACGAAAATCTTACAGGCACCTTTCAAAATATAAAAGTAACAGAGCCCCTGACATATGTGCTCAAGGGCGAGAAAGAAAGGAAATGAAATTATGAGTTTGGATACAGCACTCAGAGAACTCGGAAAAGAAATCCAGAAGGATCCGCGCTTTGCGGCTCTTCAAGCCGCCGCCGCAAAAAATGACGCGGATGAATCGCTCCAGAAGCAGATGCAGGAACTTCAGCTCATTTCTCTCAATTATCAGCAAGAGACGGCAAAAGCCGACGACGCCGATAAGAGCAGAATAGAGGAACTTCAGAACAATTACCAGAGTCTCTATGAGGAAATCATGAAAAATGAAAATATGGAGAAATATTCCGCAGCAGCGTCCGCAATGGAGGAAATGGCTCAGTATATAAGCAAGATGATAGGGCTCTTCTTTGACGGACAGAATCCCGAAACCTGTGAGCCTCAGCCGGATAACTGTACGCACGATTGCTGCACCTGCGGAGGCTGTCACTGATTCAACGCTTACAAGGCAGACGCCTGTTGGGCAAATTGAGAGAAAACGGGGAGGAAAACGATGGCAAAAGGACTTTCGCCGATGATGGCGCAATATTTTCAGATAAAAAGTGAATATCCGGGAATGCTGTTGTTTTTCCGCCTCGGTGATTTTTATGAAATGTTTTTTGACGATGCCAAAATCGCCTCCGAGGAGCTTGATTTGTTTTTAACTGGCAAGGATTGCGGAATGGAGGAACGCGCTCCGATGTGCGGCGTCCCCTTTCATTCAGCGGACAGCTATATTGCAAAACTTGTGGCAAAGGGCTATAAGGTCGCGATATGCGAGCAGGTTGAGAATCCGAAAACGGCAAAAGGCCTCGTCAAAAGGGATGTCATAAGAATCATCACTCCGGGCACTGTTATAGAAAGCGATATACTTGATGACACGATAAACAATTATCTTTGTGCAATATGCAGAGAGGAAGGGGAAACGGGAGTCTGCTTTGCAGATGTTTCAACCTGTGCGTTTCATATTACTGTGCTTAATGGAGACGATGTTGAGGAACAGCTTATTAATCAGCTTTCGTCTTACCAGCCGAAGGAGATCCTTGTAAATTCCGCTGTTCTTGATTACACCGATACGGCAAATTTTGTTAAAAGGCGTCTTTCTGCAGAGCTGCAGCTTCTTGACGATGAAAAATTTAATTTTGAGACTGCGGCGGACCTTGTGCTTGAAACGCTGAAAAAGGAAGAGATTGATTCTCTCAACCTCGGTCACAGCAGGGCGGCAGTAGGCGCACTCGGCGCGGTAATCGACTATCTCAAGACCGTGCAGAAAAAAGACGAGCTTGAAGCTCCCGCCGATATTGATTTCTTCGATAAAGAAGAATATATGAAGCTTGATATTAACGCAAGGCGCAATCTGGAACTGACAAAATCCATGATGAACGGCGAAAAAAAACATTCGCTTTTATGGGTTGTGGATAAAAGCAGGACTGCTATGGGCAAACGGCTGATACGAAGCTGGATCGAAAGACCGCTTATGTCTGTGCCGGCAATAATGAAAAGGCAGAATGCCGTGGCGGAACTTGTGGACAATCCTATTAAAAGAGACAGGATAAGAAACACGCTTTCGGGTGTAAACGATATTGAAAGGCTGATGACGAGAATAGCGTACGGTACGGCAAACGCTAAGGAACTGAAAAGCCTTGAGATGACCATTTCCCATTTGCCGGATATAAAAAAGGAACTTCAAGGAGCTTCATCGGCTCTTCTGAAAGACATTGAAAACGGTATTGATTTGCTTGAGGACGTAGCTGAACTTATTGAAAAAGCGATTGAGGACGAGCCTTCATTTACACTCAGAGAGGGCGGAATTATAAAGGACGGCTACAATGCCGAAATAGACGAGCTTAGAGCCATTCAGGATGACGGCGCCAATATTATAGCGTCCGTAGAAGCGGAAGAACGCCGGAAAACGGGAATCCCGAAGCTGAAAATCAGTTATAACAGAGTTTTCGGGTACTGCATTGAGATAACGAATTCATATAAAGATCTTGTGCCGGATACATATATCAGAAAACAGACGCTGACTAACTGTGAAAGATACATCACAACAGAATTGAAGGAACTGGAAGGCAAGATTCTCGGCGCGAAAGACAGGGCGGTTTCTCTTGAATACGATGTGTTCTGCGAGGTGCGAAAAACAGTTGCTTTGCAGGTTGAAAGACTGCAGAAAACCGCCAAGGCTGTGGCAACTCTCGATGTGCTTGCCGGTCTTGCTCAGACAGCGGCTGTAAATAATTATGTTTGTCCTCATATAAACACAAACGGTGTTATTGATATTAAGGAGGGCAGGCATCCCGTGGTGGAGGCACTGCTGGAAGGCGCTCCTTTTGTGCCGAACGACCTGAGACTTGACAGAGACGAGACACGCTGCGCTATAATCACAGGTCCCAATATGGCCGGTAAATCCACGTATATGCGCCAGGCAGCGCTTATCGTTCTTCTGGCGCAGATAGGCTCTTTTGTTCCTGCCAAATCAGCAGACATCGGAATTGTAGACGCAATATTCACGAGAGTGGGGGCTTCCGACGATCTGTCTACAGGGCAATCCACCTTTATGGTGGAGATGAACGAGGTTTCATCTATTTTGAAAAACGCCACCGAAAACAGTCTTATCATTCTTGACGAAATCGGCAGAGGCACGTCGACATTTGACGGTATGAGCATTGCGCGCGCTGTGCTTGAGTTTGTCTGCAAAAAGAAAGTAATGGGCGCCAAAACGCTTTTTGCAACGCATTATCACGAGCTTACTGCTATGGAGGGAATGATAGACGGCGTCAAGAATTACTCCGTTGCAGTTAAAAAACGCGGAGACGACATAACGTTTCTTCGGAAAATCGTGCGGGGCGGGGCGGACGAAAGCTTCGGAATAGAGGTTGCAAAACTTGCGGGGATTCCGGATCCCGTTGTCAGAAGGGCAAAGGCAATTTTAAAAGAACTTGAGAAGAATAAAACGGAGATTGATTTTTCCGTAAGCAGTACGGCGGTTGAGGAAGAAGAGGAAATACAGTATAATTTCTCTACCAACGGAAGAAATGAAATTATTGAAGCGCTCAAGGCGATAGACGTTAATACAATCACGCCGATAGAGGCCATGCAGACGCTTTACGACTTAAAGAAAAAATCAGAGGAACTGTAAAATAACAGAAAGCAGGTGATATGTATTTCGCAGATCAATATTTTACCCAAAGAGGTTTACGGACTTATAGCGGCGGGAGAAGTCGTTGAACGACCGATGAGCGTCGTTAAGGAAATGATTGAAAATTCAATAGACGCGGGCGCAAAGCATATCACTGTTGAAATAAAAAACGGCGGTTCAACGTATATCCGTATAACGGATGATGGCTGCGGCATCGCTTCGGACGATGTCAGGAAAGTTTTTGTTCCCCACGCAACTTCCAAAATCTCAAGCGGAGAGGATCTTGATTCAATAGGTACGCTCGGCTTCAGAGGCGAGGCGATGGCGTCAATCGCCGCCGTTGCAAAGGTAGAGATGCTGACCAAAACGGCTGACGAGGAAACAGGCTCACGATATGAAATCGCGGGCGGAGAGGAAATCAGCTTTTCCGAAGCGGGCTGTCCACAGGGAACGACCGTTGTTGTGAGAGAAATTTTTTATAACGTACCGGCAAGAATGAAATTTCTTAAAAAAGATGTAACAGAGGGCAATTCCGTTCAGGGAATTGTGGACAGAATGGCTATATCACATCCCGAAATTTCATTCAGATTTATACGCGACGGCAAGCAGATTGTTATAACTTCGGGAAATGCGGATCTCAGAAGCGCCGTCTATTCCGTTTTCGGCCAGGAATTTGCCGATACTCTTGTTGATGTTGATTATTCCTTTGAGGGAATGAGCGTTCGCGGATTGACCGGCAGACCGCACCAGTCAAGAAAAAGCCGTGCAATGCAGTTTTTCTTTATAAACGGCAGGCTTGTCAAAAGCGCCGCCGCTCTTGCCGCACTTGAGCAGGCCTATAAAAATTCAATTATGACGGGCAGATTTCCTGCTTGTATTCTGAATATAGAGCTTGACCCAAAGCTCGTCGATGTAAACGTTCATCCTGCAAAAATAGAGGTACGCTTTGCCAACGAAAAGCCTGTATTTAATCTTATCTATTACGGCGTTAAGACAGCCATTGAAAAAAACGACTCGGTCAAGGAGGGAAACTTCGGCTCACGGAGCACGGAAAATACTTTCACAACCCCGGTTACCCATACGGCAAAAGTTGATTTTTTCAGAAAAAAAGAATCCGCGCAGCAGATGAAATTTTCATCGCCGCCGCGCACGGAATCAAACAGACTTTCATCACCGCAAACGCGTTATGAAATCAAGCCGAATGAAAACAGCAGGGCGGCGGTAAAGGCATATAACGACGCTTTGGAGATGACGGAAAAATTCGCCGAAAAAGCAGACTTTCACGATGAAAAAGGCAAAGGCGCTCCTGCTGTTGTTGAGGAAAAAGACGCCGTGCCCGAATTCATAGTGGTGGGAGAGGCGTTTAACACGTATATTATCGTTCAGATTGAAAACGATCTTTATTACATAGACAAGCATGCGGCTCACGAAAGAATAAATTTTGAAAAACTCAGGGAACAGACTCAGATAAGCTCTCAGCTTTTGCTTGCGCCGCAGGCGGTAAGGCTGTCGCCCGAGGAACACGCCGTAATTATGGAAAATCTTCCTCTTTTGGAAAAATGCGGCTTTTCAGCAGAGGATTTCGGCAATACGTCGGTTATAGTCCGCGAAGCGCCGTCCATGCTCGACGGGGCGGACATTGCGGATTTGATAGTTGAAATCGCGCAAAAGCTTTTACAACACAAAACGGATATTGAGCCTGACAAAATGGACTGGATTTTTCACTCCACGGCGTGCCGCAGTGCTGTTAAGGGAGGCAATTACACCTCTGCGCGTGAGCGTGAGCTGTTTGTGGAAAGGCTTTTATCTATGCGGGACATAAGATACTGTCCGCACGGCAGACCGGTTATGATTAAAATTTCAAGGTATGAGCTGGAAAAACAGTTCGGAAGAATACAATGAAAAAAACGAAAATAATAGTCGTGGCAGGTCCTACGGCAAGCGGTAAAACGAGTCTTGCGGCAAAAATCGCGCACGCCGTTGACGGAGAGATTATATCAGCCGATTCCATGCAGATATATAAGGGAATGCGCATTGCAACAGCCGCGCCTACCGAAGCGGAAAAGGAAAATATACCGTATCATCTTACCGAGTTCCTGGAGCGGGACAAAAGTTTTTCGGTATCGGATTTCTGTACGCTTGCGTCAGCGGCGGCGGAAGATATATCGTCAAGGGGCAGAGTCCCCGTGATTGCAGGCGGAACCGGACTTTTTATAGACAGTTTTGTTGACAATATAAAATTTGTTGACTCCAAAACAGATTTTGATATGAGACGTACGCTTATGAAAAGAGACGCAGGGGAACTGTATAGCGAACTTGTGTCCGTTGATCCTCAGGCGGCGGAAAAAATACATAAGAATAACAAAATCAGAATTGTTCGCGCACTTGAAATTTATTATTCCTCGGGAGTGACGAAGAGCTTCCAGGACATGAATTCAAGAACTGTTCAAAGTCCGTTTGAGACGCTCTATTTTGTTCTGGATTATAAAAACAGGGATATTCTTTACGACAGAATCAACAGACGTATTGATTCAATGCTTGAAAACGGACTTGTCGATGAGGCAAGGCGCTGCCTTTCACAGGACACAGCAACCGCCGCGCAGGCGATTGGGCACAAAGAGTTCAAACCGTATTTTGACGGCGACGTTTCACTCGAAGAAGCGGTTGAAAGCCTGAAAAGAGAAACTCGCCGATATGCCAAAAGACAAATCACATGGTTTAAAAGACGCAAAAACGCCATCCGGCTTTATGCCGATGAAAACGCTGACGTTGCGTCCTTGGCGATTAAGATGAGCAGGGATTTTTTAAATGGATGAAAAGAGAAAATCTTTCGGAAAAATTAAAAATATATCGGGTATAGCAGGTCAGAACATATTGATCGTGCTTGTCATCGTGCTTGTTGTCTCAATTGCGGGAATTGAATGTTACCGCGTGCTCAATGTGAAACTGCGCACACAGACTGCCGAAGCGGCAACCGTTTACGATGTGCTTGAAACAAGAGCGCTTTTTATCAGGGATGAAAAGTCTCTTTCTGACGGCAACGGGGTAACCCTCGCTCTTGTCAGCGACGGCGAAAAGATTAATACAGGGGGAGAAATCGCCATGGTTTTTTCCTCCTCCGAAAACGCCGCAAAGTATGCCTCCTATATGGAACTTGAAAACGAACACGAATACTATACCGATATGCAGAATATGGCAGTCGGCAATGCGACCGATATAGAAAAGCTGGAAAGCGATATACTTGACAGTGTAAACGGATATATACGCTCTGCCGCGCTTTCCGACACGAAAGGCGCAGAGGAAAATGCGGCGGAAATCAACAACGGACTTACAAGACGTGCGCTTCTTATAGGAGAAAATGTTGATTTTTCATCTGCGCTGAGCGATGTTGAGAGTAAAATGAATGCGCTGGACATCAATTCCTGTAAGCCTGTCGGCTACATAACCGCCGAGTCCTCAGGCACATATTCAAGATATACAGACGGCTGCGAGGGAGTTATTGATTACAGCAGCGTTAAAAATATGGATATTGCTGCGTTTGACAAATATCTTAACGTTGCCGCATCGGCAAATGGCAACACAGACGGCGGCGGAAAAATCATAAGCAGCTTTGAATGGTATATGTGCTGCGTTGTGAACACGAGCGATGTTATTGAACTGGAGGACGGATACAACGTCCAGGTGGTTGTGAAATCAACGGGGCAGGTGCTTAAATGCACCGTTGTAAAGGGTGCGGATGTATCCGTGGCAGAGGATCAGACTTTGCTCGTATTGTCCTGCAATGAAATCGATACCGGGCTTGCCGCGATGAGACTTGAGGATATTGAAATCAGAGTCAAGGAATATACGGGCATCAAGGTGAGTCCGTCAGCGGTTTATGAATTAAACGGCGAACAGGGTGTTTACGCGCTTGTTTCCAATATTGCAAAATGGAGGCGCGCCGATGTTCTTTACACTGGTGAGGACTACGTTATTCTCAGCTTTGATAACGGCAGAAGAAACGAATTGAAACTTTATGATGAAATTATAATCAACGGAAGGGATGTTTATGACGGAAAAGTTTACGCCTGATGAAAAAAAACTTGTGGCTGTCGGTGAAAATTACAAAAGAATACTCGACCGTGTCAGGGAATGCGCGGTAAAGGCAGGAAGAGGTGAAAACGATGTCCGTTTGATGTGCGTCACAAAAACAGTTGAACCGATTTATATAAACCGAGTGCTGGAGCTCGGCGCGGATTTGATTGGCGAAAACAGAGTGCAGGAATATCTCGGTAAAAGAGACAGCCTGAAGCTTGAATCCGTCGAGCGTCATCTTATCGGTCATCTTCAAACAAACAAGGTGAAACAGATTGCAGGCGAGGTGGATATGATAGAATCTGTTTCATCGCTTAAGCTTGCAAAGGAAATTTCAAAGGTTTCGCAAGCAAAGGGCATAATTTCCGATTGCCTTGTTGAGGTCAATATCGGCAGAGAAGAGAGTAAAAGCGGAATTTTTGCCGAGGAGCTTGAGGAACTGTTGTATGAAGTTTCTCTGCTTGAGGGTATCAAAATCAAAGGATTAATGACCATTCCTCCAATTTGTGAAAGCGAAGCACAGGTAAGGCGTTATTTTGAGAGGATGTACGGATATTTTATTGACATCAGGGATAAAAAAATACATAATGTAGATATGGAAATTCTGTCTATGGGAATGAGCGGTGATTTTGAAGCCGCCGTTGCCGAAGGCTCAAATATAGTCAGAGTCGGCTCTGCCATCTTTGGCGAAAGAAAATATTTTTAGGAGGATATGAAAATGAGTTTTATGGATAAGTTTTCAGACATTTTCAAAGAACGGTCTGATGAAGATTTCGATGATTTTTATGAAGACGAATCCTCTGATTTCTCATCTCCCGAGCCGCAGCGCAGGGCGGCAAGACAGCCGCGAAGCGTGAAAGTTCCCAAGGAGGAAAGAACAGAGCGTATTCACCGCTCCCGCGCAGATTCGGACAAGGTTGTGAATATTCACACGACCGCACAGGTACAGGTTGTTCTCGTAAAGCCTGAGCAGTATAGTGAGGCGCAGGAAGTTGCCGATAATTTAAAGGCTAAGCGAACAGTTGTTGTTAATTTGGAATCAACGAACCGCGATGTTGCAAGGCGTTTGCTTGATTTTCTCAGCGGAGTTGCTTATGCGGACGAAGGCTCAATCAAGAGAGTTGCGAACAGCACATATATAATTACGCCTTACAACGTTGATGTGCTCGGCGCGGATATTCTTGATGAGCTTGAACAAAACGGAATGTTTATGTGATGAATTGAAAAGGAGAAGAATATGATTACACCGAATCAGATAAAACAAAAAGTATTGTCCACATCCTCACACGGATACGACATTGATGAAACAAATGCCTTTATTGAAGAAATAACAGAATCATATGAGGCGATTTATGAAGAAAACAAAGAACTTTACAGAAAAATGGAGGTTCTTGCCTCAAA
>CANPXD010000055.1 GCA_947585615.1 uncultured Clostridia bacterium | reverse complement strand
ATCAGTATTTCATTTGCAGTTCCTGCAATGGCTGAAGTTGATGTTTACAGCCCCCAGGGCGGCGCTATTGTTCATGCTGTAAATGACCCCACTTTAAACGGGTCATCGTCAAACAACGTTTCAGGTAAATCACTTGGAAACGGCAGCAACCAATTCACATTTTCTTACAGCGGTACCGGTGTTGTTAAAGGCTGGCAGCTTATCGGCAAGGACGGAAAAGCTTTCCCTATTGATGAAACCGACGGAACGTACAAGGTTATCGCGAAAACCGACAATTCGGTAACAATCGAGGTTCTTGATTGGGACGCTTGGCAGTATCCCGATGGTTATACCGTTAATGCGATAGTTGATGCGGCAGCATCCGGCTCGACCGACAAAGATACTTCTTCAAAGTCACCCAGCACAGGCGTTTCGTCTCTTGCTTTTGCGGCAATCGCTGCAGCAGGCGCAGGTTCAGCCGCGCTTACACTTCTTAAGAAGAAAGAATCCGAATAATAGCTCGGAGTTTCTGATGAACATATAAGGCTCTGTGTCGCAGTGCTTTGATGTTCATATCTGACTACAAATAAAAACCTGTTTCCTATTCTGGCGACAGGTTTTTTTAATTAGCGTTTCTAATTTTAGGATATGGTTTTTATTCCGAACCGCAGGCATATAATAAAAATATTGTCAGCGCAACCAATTAGGATATAATATACTGAGATATACGGTGATATTTTATGGCAGAAAATCCGCAAAGCAATAAAAGCAATAAAAAAGCTTTAAGGATTGTTTTAGGAATAATTTTCCTCATCATATTTATATGCTGCTGTGTATATATAGGTTTTAATCTTTATGACCGTTTCGTGCCTGAAACTGAATATACGGACAGAACCGTAATAACCCAAGACAGCACCGATAATAAAACAACGGTTGAAAATCCTATAGATTTTACAACACTGCAACAGGGAAACAGCGATATATATGCTTGGATAAGAATCGAGGACACAAAGGTCGATTATCCTATTGTACAAAGCCCTGACAGCGACTCTTTTTATCTCAAGCACAGCGCCGAGGATAAATCGTGGCTTTCAAGAGGTGCGATATATACAGAGGGAAGCAACACAAAAACGTTTCTGGATCCTGTAACCGTTGTTTACGGACACAATGGCTACAGTGATACAATGTTTACAACCCTCCACAAATTTGAGGACAAAGAGTTTTTTGACAGCCATGAGTACTTTTATGTTTATCTCCCCGGAAGAAGGCTGACCTATCAGGTTGTATCGGCGTTCAAATATGACGACAGACATATTATGAATTCATTTAATTTTTATTACGGCAGCGATTTGCAGAATTTTCAGAATATTGTTATGAATCCCGAATCAATGCTGAAAAACGTTCGTACACAGCTTGACACGGAGATTGATGAAAACAGCAAAATAATTGTTCTGTCAACCTGTATAACCGGTCAGAAAACAAATAGATATCTTGTATGTGGAGTATTAGTAAAAGATGAAAAAACAAATTGATCCAAATCTGAATAACTTTTCTGATGATGATTTTATTCTGAATCCCGAAAGTTCAAAAGACGGTTTTAAGGCGGATAATGGGGTAGACGCTTCGGATGCGGAGCCTAATTTTACCGTCACCGAAAGTAAAAGCACGAATGAAACAGATTACCACGCGTCTGAAAAACATCGCCATCAGGCTGAGGAGGGAAAACTGAGCGCGCAGTTTGTTCAGAGCTTTTCGGGCGACAGAACTTCACACCGCAGTCATCATTCATCAAGCAGCAGTCATCATTCATCAAGCAGCAGCCATCATTCGTCAAGCGGCAGTCATCATTCAAAATCGAAAAGAAAAAAAATACCCGTGGCAGTACGCATAATTATAGCTGTTCTTGTAATAATTTTTCTTGCAGTCGCAATTATTGCGGGTACGGTGCTATATTTACAGCAGACAGGTAAAAAAGATCTTATTGTTGAGTCTGCCGATGTTGAATATGAAGAGACTGTTGAATATAACGGGCATACCTATATATATGATAAAAACAAGATTGCGTTTGCTTTTCTCGGAGTGGACAAGCAGGAACTCGGACTTGAAGATACTCTTATAGGTACTGCCGGTCAGGCAGACACGGATGTTGTTATCGTTGTTGATACGAGCACGGGAAAGGTGAGCCTTATCTCAATCCCGCGTGACACAATGGTTGACGTTGATTTGTTTACAACCGCAGGAAAATATCTCAATACAGAGAAAATGCAGCTTTGTCTTGCTTATGCCTACGGAGACGGCGGCGCGTCCTCCTGCACAAACGTAACCTCGGCAATCAGCCGTATTTTATATAATGTTCCGATAGAAAAATATTTTGCACTTGACTTGGAGGGTATAGCTCCTCTCAATGATGCAGTCGGCGGAGTAACGGTAACATCACTTTATGATTTCCCGAATGAGGGAGTGTATCAGGGCGATGAGGTTCATATCAGAGGTAATTTTGCCGAAACGTATGTAAGAATGAGGGACTTTGATAATATTGAAGCATCCCTTAACAGGACAAAGCGTCAGGTGCAGTATATTCAGGCATACGTTCAGCAGCTGCGCTCTGCCGTTGTGCAGGATTTCTCTGTCGTATCGGGTCTTTACAATACCGCGTCTCAGTTCAGCGAAACGAATATTTCTCTCAACGACGTAACGTATCTTGCTTCCCTTCTTCTCTCCAAAGGCGTTGCTGATTATGAGCAGTATACGATTGAAGGTGAAATGAAAGCGTCAAAAGAGGCAAACAATGTTGTTTTTGCCGAATTCTATCCCGATGAGGACGCGCTTCTTGATGTAGTTGTAAAGTGCTTCTACACCCAGGTAAAATAAAGGCTCAATGTCAAATTAGGGGTAGAGGAAATCAAATAAAGGTCGAGATAATAAACCGAACAGTTGAATTCAACTGTTCGGTTTTGTGATTCATTGCACAGTCCCCTATTGCGCAAAACAGTTAAAACGCCGCGGCGGCTCTTTCCGCGGATACCTTTGCCTTTTTTACCATAAAAAGCCTCCCAAAAGCGCCTAACCTTTGAGGTCATAGCCTATGGGATTTGGCTTAGTTTTTTATTTTTCTATTGAAGAATTAACCTTTTAATGATAGAATACATATATGCAGATGAACATTGTCGTCGGTGAGCGGACTTACCCTCGGCAGGAAAGGACAAAATTATATGACAAACGAACTCAGAAAAAAGCTTGCGCTTTTTGCCGTTCAGATAAGAAGCGGTATTATTGAAAGCACCTATCATGCAAAGGCAGGTCATCCGGGCGGCAGCCTTTCCGCCGCAGATGTACTTTCCTATCTGTACGGTGCAGAAATGAACTACGACGCGAAAAATCCAAAAAAAGAGGATCGTGACCGCTTTGTGCTCTCAAAGGGACACGCTGCTCCTGCTCTTTACAGTGCGCTTGCGTATTCAGGTTTTTTCCCTGTTGAAGATTTAAAAACACTGCGCCATATAGGCTCTTATCTTCAGGGACACCCGAATATGAACACCGTTCCCGGAGTCGATATGAGTACAGGTTCTCTCGGCCAGGGGATAAGCGCTGCCTGCGGAATGGCAAAGGGCGCAAAATATCTTGGAAGCGGCGTCAGAGTATATACTCTTCTGGGAGACGGAGAAATCGAAGAAGGCCAGGTCTGGGAGGCTATGATGTTTGCGGCTCAGTATAATCTGGATAATCTCTGTGTTATTATTGATGTAAACGGTTTGCAGATAGACGGTTCCTGCGAAGAGGTTATGAGCGCTGAGCCGATTGATGAAAAAGTCAAGGCATTCGGCTTTGATTATACGATAATCAACGGAAATGATTTTGACGAGCTTGAGGCTGCTTTTGATAAATTCCACAAAAGCACAAAGCCGTTTGCAATAATTATGAAAACCGTTAAGGGAAAAGGCATTTCATATATGGAAAACGAAGTCGGCTGGCACGGAAAAGCGCCGAATACCGTTGAATATGAAACAGCAATGGCAGAGCTTAACGAAAGAATGGCTCAGTTAAAGGAGGCAGAGTGATGGCGGATATAAAATACGTTGCGACAAGAGACAGCTACGGAACGGCGCTTAAAGAGCTTGCACAGGAGGGAGCCGATAAACTTGTTGTTCTCGATGCTGATTTATCTGCGGCAACAAAAACAGGTATATTTAAAAAGGAATTTCCGCAAAGACATTTTAACTGCGGCATTGCGGAGTCAAATATGATGTCTGTTGCGGCAGGCTTAAGCACAATGGGACTTGTTCCGTTTGCTTCAAGTTTTGCGATGTTTGCGGCAGGCAGATCATTTGAACAGATAAGAAATTCAATAGGTTATCCGCATCTCAACGTCAAAATCGGAGCGACACACGCAGGTATCTCCGTTGGAGAGGACGGTGCGTCGCATCAGTGCTGCGAGGATTTTGCGCTTATGCGCTCAATTCCCGGAATGACAGTGATTTGCCCCGCGGATGATGTTGAGGCAAAGCAGGCTGTTAAGGCGGCATACAATTATGACGGACCTGTATATTTGCGATTCGGCAGACTTGCCGTTCCCGTATTTCACGGCGAAGACTATAACTTTGAAATCGGAAAGGGCGAGCTTGTCAGAGAGGGAACGGATGTTACCATCATTGCAAACGGTCTTATGGTTGCGGAGGCAATCGAGGCAGGCAAGATGCTTGAGGCAGATGGAATCCGTGCCGAAATAATAAATATCGCCACAATCAAGCCGCTCGACGCAGAGCTTGTTGCGGCCTCGGCAAAAAAAACGGGACGCGTAATCACGGTAGAGGAACACAATATAATCGGAGGTCTCGGAGAGGCTGTCTGCTCCTGTTTATCCGAACGCTGCCCCGTTCCGGTCAAGAGAATCGGTGTGAACGACATATTCGGACACAGCGGCCCCGCAAAGGATTTGCTGAAGCAGTTCGGACTTTCGGCAGAAAACATTTCAACCGTGGCAAAGGATTTTGTAAAATAATATTAAAGAACGGCAGTTTTGTTGTTTTTAGGCTCTTTTGGCAAACGTATATTTTTTGCTTGCCAAGAGAGCTTTATTCATTTATAATTAAATTATAAAATAATTATAAATTTTTTAGGGAGATGGAATTATGGCGCAGGTTAAAACCTACTCAAAAAAAGAGCGCGCAATGTATCTGACAGGTCTTTTCGGTCAAAATATGATTTACAACGTTGTTGCCACGGGACTGTATTATTATTTTCAAAATGTAATTTGTCTTCCGGCCATCGCGCTCGGCTGGATATTTGCAATCGCCAGAGTGTGGGACGCGGTAAATGATCCCATTATGGGAACGTTTGTCGATAAAACGCATTCAAAATGGGGAAAATGCCGGCCTTATCTTATATTTGCGCCGATTATTATCTGCGTTGTGACCTGTGTTTCATTCCTTAACGGTAATTATGCTGCAGCAAAGGCGGACGGCAACAGCACCGCAATGATTCTGATTGTAGCCTGGGCGGCGGTATCCTATGTTCTTTGGGGTATGTGCTATACGGTCGGCGACATTCCGCTGTGGGGCATTATAAGCAGAATGACCGAGGATGAAAAGGATCGCTCATCGCTTATTTCACTTGCAAGGATAGTAGCGTCAATCGCGGGCGGCGTTGTGGTTATTTCCATTATAGCCGTATCGCAGGCGGCAAACAACGCGTTCGGAAAAAGCACGGACGCGCAGACGGGCTTTATTGTTATCGGTTTTGCATTCACTATAATTGCTTCGCTGCTGTTTGAACTGGCAGGAATAGGAACAAAAGAAAAAGTTCCTGCCGACAGCCAGTCTAAAACAATGAAGGAAAGCTTTGCGTTGATGTGGAACTGCAAGCCATTCAGACGCGTTATGATAAGCGGACTGCTCCGTGCGCCTATGCAGTTGATGATGGTTGTTGCAATGACGCTGTTTACCTATTATTACTGCGGTGGAAATCTTACAACCGCGTTCACGGATATGAACAAGCTTCTGATTGTTGCGGTCATAGCGGGCGGAATGTTTCTCGGAATGTTTCTTTCAATGGGGCTTTGCCCAACCCTTATCAAGAAGTATGACGTTAAAAAGGTGCATAATCTCTTCAGCGGTCTTTCGGCACTGCCGATGGCGCTTATATTTGCTGTATATATTATTGATCCAGCCGGACTTGACAAAATCCAGTGGGTTATTGCGGACGGAATACTTCTTCTCGGCGCAGGCGCAGGCTTCGGAGGAGTCAGTGTGTGCCAGTCTGTTATGATTTCAGACTGCATTGATTACGAAGAGTATCATCACGGCTTCAGACCCGACGGAGTATTTTTCAGCGGCCAGAGCTTTATCACAAAATTTTCGGCAGGTGTTGCTTCCATCATATCCGCGTATGTGTATGCCGCAGTTGGATATACGGATGTAAATATTGCTCAGATGAATGCCGCGCTTGAAAGCGGAGCAAGCTTTGCCGCCGATTATCCCGACTATGCGAAGGCTATGTGGTTTTTGATTTCAATTCCTCCTGCAATCGGTATGTTCCTTTCGTTCATACCTACTCTCAAATACGAAATAGACAAGAAAACGCACGATGATATTCTTGCCGCGCTTGTTGAAAAGCACAGCGAAGCGGTGCGGGAAGGCTGAAAAATATATGAATATTAAAAAAGTTAGAAAACGATCCGCATACGGCGCGGATAAAATAAATAAGGCGGAAAATTTTGAATTTCTTAATCAAAATTACTGCCAAAAGGGGCAAACGGTTCTGGCAGGCGATTCCATTACCGAGATGTATAATCACACGGAGATGTTTGAGGCGTATACCCGGCGGACAGGAATCGCGGTTTACAACCGCGGGATAAGCGGAGACACCAGCGACAGACTGCTCGAACGGCTTGAAAGCACTGTTTTGAACCTTGAACCCCGCAATATAGCGTTTTTGATAGGAACAAATGATTTCAATATCGGAGCGGACGTTGACTTTATCGCTGAAAATATTGAGAAAATTATTGAACTGTCGAAAAGAAAATGCGGCAGTGCAAATATCATTCTTGAGAGCGTTTACCCGGTAAACACCCGTGTGAATCCGCAGGGCGGGCGTAATAATAAAGATATAGCGGAGCTGAACGGACGGCTCAGGGAAATTGCGGTGCAGCAGAATGTTCATTTTCTTGAGCTTACGCCGCTGCTTGCGGATGAAAACGGCAGGCTGAACAGAAAATATACATATGACGGACTCCATGTCAACTCTTTTGCTTATGAGGTTATAACAAGAGCGTTGCAGCCTTTACTCGTATAATAATCCGGATACAAATAAACCCTTTGCATTTAGCCGGCTGTAACGGCACACGGCTTTTGTGCAGAGGGTTTTTGTTGCATTTTCTTAATGATTCTGTTAATATCTATAATATAGTTTGTGCGGCGCGGCAGCCGCAGGGGAGAAATTCTAAATGTTTGTTGATGCTGCAAAAATAACAATCAAAGCGGGCGATGGCGGAGCAGGAGCGGTTGCCTTTCATAGGGAAAAATACGTTGCTTCGGGCGGCCCTGACGGCGGCGACGGCGGACGCGGCGGCGACGTAATTTTTGTCGTTGACGATAATCTTGCAACGCTCGCTGATTTTCGTTATAAGCGAAAGTATGCTGCAAAAAACGGTCTTCCGGGTGAGGGCGGAAAAAAACACGGCAAAAACGGGGAAAACCTTGAAATACGCGTTCCGCGCGGCACGGTTATAAAAGAAGCGGAAAGCGGTGCGGTTATGGCGGATATGAGCGCGACAGAACGTTTTGTTGCCGCAAAGGGCGGCAACGGAGGCTGGGGCAACCGCCATTTTGCAACGCCGACCAGACAAACTCCGCGCTTTGCAAAGCCGGGAGCACCGGGTGAGGAATGGGAGATAAGCCTTGAGCTTAAGCTTCTTGCCGATGTGGGGCTGCTCGGTTTTCCGTCTGTCGGAAAGTCAAGCCTGATTTCCGTAGTTTCGGAGGCCAAGCCTAAGATAGCCGACTATCATTTTACGACGCTTGTGCCGAATCTGGGTGTTGTTTCAATGGGAGAGGGTAATTCATTTGTTATTGCCGACATCCCGGGACTTATTGAGGGTGCGAGCGAGGGTATAGGATTAGGGCACGAATTCCTGCGCCATATTGAACGGTGCAGACTTCTTGTTCATATTGTTGATGTAAGCGGTCACGAGGGCAGAAATCCAATTGAGGATTTTGAAAAAATCAATGGGGAACTTGTGAAGTTTAATTCCGAACTTGCAGAACGGCCGCAGATTGTTGCGGGAAATAAAATTGATATGGCTGAGCCTGAACAGATTGAGGAATTTAAGAATTATGTTGAGGCAAAGGGATATGCGTATTACTCAATCTGTGCGCCGATTACGGAGGGAACGCAGGAGCTTATGAACGCTGTGTGGAACAAGCTGCAAACGCTTCCTCCCATTAAAGAATATGAAGTGCAGGAAATTCCGATTGAATCCCTCATTAAAGACGACAGGGACTTTAAAATCACGGTTGAAGACGGAAATTATTATATTGTCGAGGCAAGCTGGTTTCCGAAAGTATTGAAAGGAATAGACGTTGAGGATTATGAATCTCTTCAGTATATGCAGCGTGTTCTTGAAAAAAGCGGTGTGTTTGACGCGCTTAAGGAAAAGGGAATACAGGAGGGGGACACGGTTTCAATCTACGATATAGAGTTTGAGTATATACCTTAACAAGATAAAGAGAAACAGAATATATTTGTTAATAAAAGCAGCATCTGTCATTATGAAATTAACAGTGCTGCTTTTAACTATGCTATTAAAATATTAATTCTTTTTTAAATCCCGGATAATTTGTTCAATGTGTGCAATTTCTGTTGTTGATAATCCATCAACATTGATTGAAATTTTATTTTCCCTGTCAAGCAGATAATCTGTTGTAACAGAAAAGCAATCAGCAATTTTAACAAGCATATCAACAGATGGCTGAATATTGTTGTTTTCCCAGTTAGATATTGTTTGCTTGGTAACAGAAAGTTTCTGTGCCAATTCAACCTGATTTAAGCCATGGGAAAGGCGTAACTCTTTAATTCGTAAACCTAACAATTTAATCCCCTTTCGACAATTATTACAATACTATTGTAATAAAAAGTATTGACTTTATAAAAATACTATGGTATTGTAATAATTGACTTAACAAAAAAGGAGAATTAAAATGTATTGTAAAAATTGTGGAAAAGAAGTCAATGAAAATCAGGCAATCTGTCTGAATTGCGGAGTTAAAAACGGAGCGGGCGACAAATATTGCCGCCATTGCGGCTCTGAGGTTAATCCACAGGCGGAAATTTGTCTTAACTGCGGTATGGCAATAAAGAATAATGTTTCTATTCATCAGTCTTCGATTAAAGCCGGGACCCGTGAAGAAGCTTATGCAAAACTTGCTCAATATGAAAAAATTTCCGCAATAGTCTGGTTCGTGATTGCCGGATTGCAAATTGTAATCGGTATTTTTTCATATTACACGCCGATACTTATAGGTTTATGGAATATTTATGCAGGATTTAGCAGATTGAAATACAGCAAATTACTTGAGGAGCCTCTGGAAGGTGTATATGAATATTTCAAAAAGCAAGGCACATCAAATATTGTTTTTTTGGTGCTGAATATTTTTTTAGGCGGACTGATAGGCGGTATAGCAGCAGGATTTGATATTTATATCAGAAAATATGTTATGGATAACGAAGAATTTTTTAATTGACGTTTATAAGGGCGGAATTTACTTTCCGCTCTTTCAGGCTGTCGGTAAAGTGGACTGAATCAAACTGACAGTCAAATTCATAGAAAGATAATGTAAAGTAAGATTTTTCTTTACCAAGTTAAATAAAATCAATATAATAGATATTAAACGCCTGAAAGTTCATTTCCTTCGGGCGTTTGGCGTTTTTCGTTTTTTGCTCACAAGCGGTATACACATACAGCAAAGCTCGCAAGAAAACGAAATTCAGTTCCATAATAAATTTATTTGCATTATTACCGATTATTTGGTAGTATTTATTCAGAAATTTTCGGAAGTGATGATATGAGATTTGTTGATAAAAATATTAATCCAAAGCAGTTAAGCCCTCTTAATCTTGCATTTATCGGGGACTGCATTTACGAGCTTCTTGTGAGAGAAACATTAGTCTGTAATGCAAACAGACCTGTTAATGATTTGCATAGGGAAAGCGTTAAATTTGTTTCCGCAAAGGCACAGACAGCCGCGTTTGAAAAAATCAAAGATGTTTTGACGCAGGAAGAACTTTCGCAATTCAGGCGTGCGAGAAATGCCAAACCGGGACATTCCCCGAAAAGCGCAACTTCCGCGGAGTACCACACGGCAACGGGACTTGAAGCGGTTTTCGGCTGGCTTTATCTCAATGAGGAAAATGAGAGAATACGGGAGCTTTTTAAAATGATTTCAGATTGAAAAATGACCCGAACCGCCTAAGACTGTCCGGATCATTTCAAAATTCTATTCGATTCCCGCCATTTTCATTTTTGAAAAACGCTGTCCGAACGCATTTGCCCAGGCTTCACAATAAAGCTTGTAATAGGAAACGTTGTTTTTCTTTCTGTATCCCTCAAAGAAATTACACCAGACAGCCGACGGGAGCGCTACAACGATATAATAAAGAGGACCGAGAAGCAGGCACTGCCACGTGTGACCGTATTCGTGTATACGCGTGTTGTATGTCCAGCGCTTGTTCGGGTGGTTGTCTTTCATCAAAATAAACAGACCGAGACTCAGTCCTCCGCTCTTCCACGGAACATAAACGATGTATGCGTAGCCGAAATGCTGCCAGCGCCTTTTTCTGATTACGGTCAGGAAAAGAAAAATCAGTCCGCCGACAAGATTTACAGGGAGTCCCCACGTCCATTGCACAAAGTAAAAAAGAAATTTTTTTAATGAGGTGACAAAGCCCTTTTCAGGCGGCGTCGGCTCTTTTTTTGTTATATCTATATTTTCCATAAATTCAACCTCCCAAAATGTTTTGTATTTTTATACTTCTGCTGTGTTCTCCGTTAAAATCAGATATTCGCCGTTGTCGTTCATTTCAAGGGTGTGCTCTTCCTGAGAAACGTTCCCCGTTCCGAGCCACGTTTTTTCAAATTTCTGACCTGAGATGACCTCGCAGCGTTTGATTTGCTCATCGGTGAGCGTTACCGAGCCGTATTTGTGTTTAACGGCAATGGCGGCTCTGAGCATTTCGTGGTCTGCCTTTGTCATCCGGAAGTTTTTAAGAAGAATGAGCGATATGAGAGCAGCAGCGATGGGAATGATTGCAACGCAGATGCGAACTCCCCAGAGAGCGCTTGCGCTCTGTGTGAAAAGGCCGCCTGTTGCGCTTTCGTATTCGGCAACCCTGTCTCCCGTGACAAGTCCGAATTCCTCAAGAGTAAAGCCGACCATAGCCGCCATAACGCCGCTGACGCTTTTCTGAATAAGTGTTTTAAAGGTGGATATAACGCCCTCTCTGCGTCTTCCTGTTATAAGCTCGTCAACGTCGGTTATGTCGGGGAAAATATTGTTTGAAACAAAACCGAGACCCGACATTCCGAACGGATAGAGAATCATACTGAGCATCATAAGCGCAATCCAGAAAAAGGACATTGCACCGCCTTTGTCAGGCTGCATAAAAATACCGATTGCAAGTCCCGCGACCATAAGCGGCGTTACAATACTTCCGCATTTCTTTTTGCCGTATTTGATGGTAAGTTCATAGTTAAGAGGAAATGCCGCCGCTTCGGCAACGCCCGCAACTGCGTTGAATATGGCGTATTTGTTGTATTGATTTGCAAGGTATTTTATGTAATAAACCTTAGAGTTTGCATAAAAGCCTGTTGCGAACTGATATGCGACGCTCATAAAGAAATACTGCCGGAAAGATTTGTTTTTAAACACAAGAATATATTCCCGGATTAAATATTTTATATCAAGCTTTTCGGGTCTGAAGCCGAGAGAGCTTGACTCACGTGTTGTTTTAAAGGTGAGAAATACTGCTGCCGAGTAAAAGACGGCGAGCGTTATTCCGATGATGAAAAACGGTGTGCGCGAGGCGGATGTAAGCGTTCCGTTTGAGCCGAAGACGGCAAGAATCAGTACGGCAAGTCCGAATGACGGAACCATTCCCGCCGAGTTGAAAAGATAACCGACTGAATTGTACTGCGTGCGAAGATCATATTCGGGAGCAAGCTCGGGAAGCATTGCCGTGTGCGGAACGCTGATAATTGTGAATGCTGTTTTGTAGAGCATATAAACCGGAATATAATAGAGCATTGCCGCCTTGGGATTTACTGTGCCGTCAATTCCGAAGCTGTTCCACAAAAGTGAATATGAAATAAGAAGAAAGGGAATTCCAAACAGAAGATAGCGCCTGTGCTTTCCGTACCTGGAGCGTGTGCGGTCAGTGATTATTCCCATAACGGGGTCTGTGACCGCATCCCAGACCGTGGCGAACATAACAACGATTCCTGCCTGCTTGAGAGAAATGTTTACAACATCGGTGAGAAATATTGTAAAATACATACTGATGATATATCCCGCTCCGCCGAGGAACATATTTGCGTAGCTGTAATTTATCATCGGAACAACGGTTGTTTTGAAATCGCCCTTAATACCGAGAGCTTTTTTGATTTTTTCGCCCGTAAAATATCACTCCCCTCAAATTTAGAATTTGTTTATAAATATACAATTTCAGTGTATCACGCTGTAAAACTTTTGTCAATCTGCGAAGAAAAAAGAAAAAAGGCTCTGTTTCGTTTTTTCCGAAAGAAAGCCTTTTTAAAAACATCAATTAACTTTGTCGGTATCAATTCTTTGCTCATAAATAATGTTGCCTATATCGTAGAAATCGCCGTTTGTGTTAATCGCAATCGTCGTTGCCCAGCCTGCCTCGGAAGAGGAAACATCTATGCTTTCAAGCCTTACGATGTCTTTAAGCCCCGGCATTTTTCCGCGCGAGGACAAATCATCTGTCTGCATAAGATCTCTAAGCCCGATATATTCAACAGTTCCGTCCTCCATCAAAAACAGGATTACCGAGCCGTTTATGTCCTGCCCTATTGTGCCGAGTTCTATTTCATCGACGCCGCAGGAAAAACCGCTTATAATTTCCGGTTTCCCGATTTCTCTTTTCATATTTTTAACGTAGCTGTCGTCTGCGTCAAGTACCTGCTCCTCATCGCCCTCATAGACCTGAACAACAGCTTCCTTGTTTTTATTAAGCGTAAGCTGGAGGGTAACGTTCTCTATGTTGAGAGTTCTTATGATTTCATATTTCGCACCCTCCTGAGCATTTATACCTCTGTCGGAATTGAAATGGCAGAAATTGCGCATTGTTGTTGTTTCCGTTTCGGTTTTGTTCTGTGTGGAAACACCTTCGGACTCTTTGGCAGGAATGTGCGGATTGCTGAAATGATCCCAAACGATGTACCCTGAAAGAGCAAGCGCAATAATTACGAAAACAACCGTTAATATTTTTAAAGACGTATTGCTTTTTTCTTTCATTTTTATACCTCCGATAGAATACAATGTCTGCAATTTCAATATATCACAAATTCTTTTAAAAGAAAACATTTTATTTGCGATATACCGTTTCATGTATAAAAAATACAAAAGAATACCGATTATTTAAAATATTTGCCGCCGCTGTATGTGAAACTGAATTTTACTTTTTACGGATCCCTTCTTTATATAAAGAAAGAGGCTGACTCATCTTCGTGAGACAGCCCTCGTCCTAACATTGGAGCGAGTGTCGTAGTTATCTACAACTCATTTCCAATAACGAAAGAATTTATATAATCTTCCGTTGCTAATAATAATATAACATATTTTTGATATTTATTGAATAGCAAATTGACATTTTTATAAAAATTTATCGTACAAATTGTAATTTGTGTTACTCTATTGGCTCATGATATATTACTTCTTTATTATTCTTTTTTGCATATTCAATTTCATTTTTTGTACTGTTTCCAATATATCCATCTATATTAACAACATATATTGCATCACTAATATCAATTTTCTTTCTATGAATTTTATCTAAAATACTAGCATCAATACCTTCATATTTTTTTCCATCAACATTATAAACACATTGAATAACTGCATACCCTTCTTTTAATTCTAATTCTTCAGATATTTTCATCATCTCTTTTGAATATCTCATACTTCCACATATTGTTATTACCTTTACATCCATAAAAATCTCCTTTCTTTCTATTACAAATTACTATTTGTTTCACTAAATATTATACTATATTTAAACGTTTTTAGATAGTATTTAGATAAAAAAAGAGAATTACATATAAAAGTAATTCAACTTATTTTTTAAATCATTAAAATTAAATCTCAAAATCATCTTTGTCATATTC
>CANPXD010000054.1 GCA_947585615.1 uncultured Clostridia bacterium | reverse complement strand
GTCGCGCGAATACGTTGTGCAGCTGCCCTCTTCGATGTTGTGATCCACATGATTGAGCGCCCAGCCCGAATCGTATTCGTAATCCTTTAATTTCTCGGTGAAACGATAATCGGTGCCCTGCGGAATGCTTGAAAGCAGCAAACCGTATTCGTTTGTCAATGTTACTTCCGCCGTATGCTCAGCGAGATATTCCGGTGTGTAATCTTTGCCGCCGCTTCCCACGAAAACGGTTTTATCGCCGCCTGAACCGTTTTTGTCATAGAGGTCTTCCGGTGTAAGCGGTTCTCCCTCTATTGTTCCGCTTTCGGTGAGACTTGCTCCGGCTTTGTATCCGAAGAAAAGCGTTTTTGTCCAAAAGATACTGCTTGTTAAGTAACTTGAAACAACGGTATTTTCTGAGTTGTCGGTTATCGTCGGGTCAAGTGTGAGCAGTTCAAATTCATTGAGCGTATCGGTGTAAAGCTCATTTTTATGACTTTCGTCGAGATCGCCCGTAAGCGCATTCCACTCTGTTTTATCATACTGTTCCTGCGTTACAAGCCAAACTTTTTCCGCGTAAAATACACGTTTTCCCGTATAATCGTCACTTTGACTGTCCGGAAGCTCGTTCCCTTCGGAGTCATAATACTTAACAAGAACTTCTTCTTGTGAGACGGAACCGCCATGCACAAGGCGATTATGATAAACGCGGAATCCGGAAGCAGGCGCGTTAATATCTTCCTCGTTGTGCGTATTTGTTCCGATATAAACATAATAAGGTCCGCCGTCTGCGCCGTTATTGTATACTCCTCCGGCAGTATGCCCGTTTTTAGTTTCCGAATAGGTGTACCCGTTGTCTGAATCTCCCGAAACGCGCGTTCCGTCAGAAGATACCTGAGCAAGCGTTCCGTCTATGTTTTGAAGAAACATCTTGCTGTTGAGTTCCAAATCAATATAGTGGTACTGCCTTTGCCAACTATCTACGGCTTTATTGTAGCGAAGCACAACAGCGTCATGGTTATTTGTTAATCCCTCAACAAACACCTGGTAATTAAACGGCTTGGCGGAATGCTCCATAAATTTAAGGGAATCTTCCAAAATCACCTGTTTTGTTGCCATCAGCGTGGCATCGTCAACAGATAATCTGCCGTTGTTGCCAAGGTAAACATTTATAATTACATTCCCTGCGCCGATGTCGCTTTCGCTGCTGACGGTTGGCAGAAAATAGTTGTTTGATGTGCGGGTTGTGTTTCCACTGTAATATCTCCAGTCTAAATCAACGTTGTCGGGGAAACGCTCCTTAATGTATTCATCGGGATATTTTGTGCCCTTGTCGTTTGGATCATCGGTTTTTGAGGAAACAGACTGAGCAAGGTCGCCGACACGCAAACCGCCGGGTTTCGTCGCAACTATCCAATTTCCGCCGCTTTGTATTGCGGTATCAGGTGTATCTGTAGGCAAGCCTTTATCATTCTTTTCAACATAGTTGCCGTCTTCATCAACCTTTACGCCGATATACTGTTTGCCGCGTGTATTATCCCCGGTATCATCGGCATTCAGGAAAGGATAAATCTGCGTATATTTGCCGCTGATGTCATACCAGCAAAGGGCGCTGTCATTTGAGGTGTCAGACAGCGTGCCATTAACGCCGAATTCGCTGCTCTTTCTTGCGGCAACGTGCTGAACCTGCTCCGCGCTGCCCGAATAACTTCCGGTTCCGCCGGGAGACAAATCAAAATAGTCAATTGGAATATAAAAATATTTTTGCGCATCAAACGGATCGGGATTGGATTTAGCCGCATCGGTTATCTGATTGCTTTTAAGGAGGATAACATCTCCTTCGCGCACAACATAGCCGCTGCCGCCGGCTTTGCTTTTTTCTTCTTCCGTCTTATAAATTTGTTTACCGTTCAGTTCGTTCCATACATCGCTTTGGACTCCGTCGTTCCGGACAGTTGAAAGCAAATCCTGCGCAATCAAATTTCCGTCAAAAGTAATCGGGTCAAAGGTGCGGTCATCCCCTTCAACAAAATCCTCCTGCATTTGAACAAGCTGCCACATTCCGTCTGTCCAACGATAGGCGGCATTATATAACGGCAACGATTTTTCAAATTGATAATAACGGTTCTTCGGGTTTGGTGAAAACGATACTAACGGGTCTCCGTATGTATAATCGTTTTTAGTGGTAACATACTCATTGTATCTTTTAGTCGGATTATACCAGTTAGAGAAAAACTCCACGCTGTTTTGCTGCAGACCGCGGGCTTCCGCTGCAGCCTTTGATGTGATTTTGTTTTGTTTCAGATATTCCTGATTAACGCCGCTCGCAATATTTATTTCATGGCTTGTTGTAAGCAATTCATCCGAAACGCCGACCGTGTAAAATACTCTCATCGGAAAAGATGCCTCATACCCGTCTGCTCCTGAGCCCAAATTGGATTCATACTTCCAACCGTCTTCGGAATTTGTCAAAGTAACCGTGCGTAAGGGCATCATATTTATCGGCACGTTAATCCAAAGCGCTTCGTCAAAGTTGGCGTCGCTTTTGATTCCGCCGCTGTTTTCAAGAAGCTCGTCGTTGTAATCCCCTGAATCTTCAACCCATATTCTTATATCGCTGAAGCTGTAAACACCGGGGGTATCCAAATGCTTTTGCTTTCCGCTTGAATCATATTTAACGTCACCGGTAATCGTTTTTCCGTATGCCGGATTTATATGCAGCGTGGTTCTCTCGTCTTGAGTCATATCCAAACGGTAGAAGGTGTAAGTGGTCATCTGCTGTTTATGAATAACCTCATCCGGTGAAGAAGTATCACTCAGCGTGGAAACATATTGCTGCGCCGTTTTATAAGATAAATAGTATTTCCATCCGGCGTCCCACGCCTCTTTCGCACTTTTTATTCCGTCAACATCGGGATAAGAACCGTAGCTGTCGGATTTTTCTTTTGCCGGACCGCCCGCATTTCGTGCGTCCAGCGGATCTTCTCCGTAATACCAACCTTCTTTAAATGCTTCAACATTTGCGTTATCGGGATCATATTCCTGCATCCAGGCATGATTAAATTGATAATCGTAAACGGCAGAGGGCACAATTGAGTATAGCTTGCCGAACAACAGTAAATTCTTAACATCTTTAACTTCCATATATTTTCCGATAGGGTCCATATATGTAACCGAGTCTTTAACGCCAAGATCGTTTAAACCGTTTACGGGTGAAAACATTGTCTGGCTTATGTCTTCAATAAAATCTTTAAAAGCGCCGAGAAGATCTCCTGTTCCTAAGTCTTTAAAGTCGTCATTATAAAGAATATTTTTTGTAATATCTTCATTTTTTACTCCGTTGTAACCCTCCGCGGGGAGTTTGTTAAACGGGATTTGGATATTACTTTTATCATTATCCCATAAAGGAACGTTTATTCCCGAGCTTGAACTCTGCCAATCGAGCCAATATTGATATGCGTCGGTAACATCTTCCTTTTGCTTCCAAACCGCACCATTTGGCAAAGCGGGCGGAGCCGCGTTAAAATATGTTTTTGGATCAAGCGCGGCATACACACGCGGAATCTGCCAGTTTGTGGCGGGCGTGTCTACGCTGAGGCTGTTGATATAAAAATGCGGGTTTGATTTATAGTCAGAGGAAACGCTGCTTTGTTTGATTAAATCTGTATAACGGTTCAGCACCTTTGATTTCATATATGACGCCGTTAAAAGAATATCCAAAATTACGCCCGCGCCGCCATGGTTATCGCTTTCGTTGCGGTATTTTTTGAAATTGCTTGTATAAGAATTTGTTGTAATCGAACCAACAATCGGCAGATTGTACCATTCGGTTCCGATCGGTTGATTTGCGTTATCTGCCTTCAGTGCATAGTTTGAGGCGCCGTCGGTCATTACAAACGCAACAGGAATGCGGGGAATAACGCTTTCCTTTCCCGTGAGCTTTGAATTGTATGTATACGTAACGTCTGAAACGCCTTTCATATGTGTGTAAAGCTCATCGAATCCCTTGTAAATTCCCGCCTGAAGATCCGTATGGTAGCCGATCAGAGTCGGATTTCCTGTTACGCTGCTGTTTTTTGAATAATCGTTTCTAATGCTGTGATTAACCGTTTCTTTATTTGAACCGTCTTTGTCTGTTCGTTCGCCATATGACGATACGGTATATGCGCCCGAACCGGTAGAATTAATACCGCTTGATCCGCCGAAAGTTCCTCCGCCGTAACCTGTGAAATTAGAAACGGAAAGAAAATCCTGCCCACTTATCTTTGTGTAATGCCCAAGTGGCATAAGAGTATAGGAAGTTGCGCCGTAAGCCACAACCGCAACCTGATTTGTTTCATTCATTTCCATCAGCATTTCGATGCTGCTGTTTATAGATTCCAGAACCTTTTTAATTCTTGAATGATTGATACGTTCTTGAATATTTGTGTGCTTATAGCCGCTCGCGTGCTTTTCAACATCCGTTGCCATAGAACCGGACATATCCAACAAGAAAACAACATCCATAGGATTTTTAACTTTTTCGTCGATTTTAACGCTGCTTCCGAGCGCGCTGTACACGTGTAAGAAATCGGCGTCAAGAGGAACAGTCTCCTTAACACCATCCAATCCCTCTGTCAAATTCAAAGCATTGCCTTTGAACGTTCTTCCGTCCGCATCAAAGTCCTGACCATAGGCAAACACTGTTTTATCCGACCACAAGCGCCCGGCGTATCTGGTGTTTTCTTCCAAATTTAAATTGGAAAGATACGTGTCCATCGTGCTGGGATCCGCTGATCTGACAACGCCTTTTGTGACTCCTGAGCCTGTGCTTTCAAGAGCGCTGACCGGCTGAAGCATCAACAGGGATGTTAAAACAATGGTAACCGCCATTAAAACGCAGATAACTCTGCGCCAAATTTTACTCCGACGGTAGGAACAGAGGTTTATATAATGATTTTCAATTCCGATAAAATTATCTGTCATAAAGTTTCCCCTCCGATACAGATATTTTTATTATGATATTTTCATATAAGTCTAAAAACCCACTATCGGTTAATAATTTTAACATTTAAAGTAAAATAAATCAATACTTAAAATAATAATTTATATTATGTTTTTATTTATTATAATGGTACAATCGAAATAATAATAAAAAAGTCAGACAACTTTTCGCAGGAAACGGACTGCAATTGTCCGCACCGCTTAAATTGTCTGACTCTAATATCAATATTGCGCGAAAGCAAAATGATGTCAACAATCATTTTATGCAGAAAACCAATATGATTGCGCAACAAGACAAAATATTCGCTTTCGGGCAGTCATTACAATTATTTATTTGCCGCAATGAACGCAGCTCCGAGCGCGCCGCAAAATTCAGGACAATCCGGTATGTAAATTTTTGTACCAAGCTGTTTTTCAAGCTCCGCTATAACGCCCTTATTTTTTGCAACACCGCCTGTCATCATAAAAGGACCTTTACCTTTGGCGCTGTTTACCAGCGCCTTTGTTTTTACGGCAACGCTCTTATTAAGCCCATGAACAATATCGGCAACGGAATAATTTTCCGCAACAAGGGACACAACCTCGCTCTCGGCAAAAACGGTACACATACTTGAAATGGTTAAGTCTTTTTTATAACTCAGCCCGATTTCAGCTATAGTTTGCAAATCAAGCTCAAGCACCTTTGCCATATTCTCAAGGAATCTGCCTGTGCCCGCCGCGCATTTATCGTTCATAACAAAGCCGATAACCTTACCGTCTTCATCAAGGCTGATTACCTTGCTGTCCTGTCCGCCGATGTCTATAATTGTTTTTACATCAGTATACAAATGCTTTGCGCCCTTTGCATGGCAAGTGATTTCCGTAACATCATCGTCTGCAAAATCAATATTCTTTCTTCCGTATCCTGTTGCAACAATATTTACAATATCCTTTTTGTCAATGCCGGTCTGTTTGAGTGCGTTTTTCGCGCCTGTTCCCGCGTTTGCTCCCGTACGAACCATAACTGTTTTAACAATTTCTAAATTCCTGTCAATAACAACAACTTCGGTTGAGGTTGAACCGCTGTCAATACCGACAAAATATTTTCCGTTCATATTTATATTCTTCCTTTTACTGTCTGTTTTGCTGAGCGTTTCCGCAAATCCCTCAATTCTTGTCAGTAACTGACCGTAGGACTGATTAGTAAAATCCGTTTCAATTCTGATTACAGGCGTTTTCAGACTTTTCAGTTTTGAAAATTCAAAGTCATAATAGTCGCAAAATTTAATTGTATTGTAAATGATTCCAATGCAGTTTTCATCTTCAAGCAGTGCCTCTCTTGCTTTAACATTCTGCATACGCATACAGGGCGTCTGCGACAGCAGAGCCTTTGCGTATTTTAACATAATGTCATCAAGCGGATCGCTTTCGATTGCATCTATCATCAAAACCCCTCGGTTATTTGCGCAGGTTAAATCAAGAATTTCCATACCGTTAAAGCAGAAATTTACAACATCAATAAGTGTTTTATTGCTCCTTGCACCGAGAATTGCAATAAATTTACCGTTAGGCAAATTCCGATTTTCTTTAAATGCTGAAAGAAATAATTTTTTATTAAAGCTCTGATTGCTGTGCTTTTCATATTCTTTTATAAAATCCATAATATCATCTTTAAACTTTTCAACAGCGCAGTGATGATTGCAGAAAGGTAAATCAAGACAGTATGAAAAGTCAATTTTTTCATCTTTTACAGCATCAAAACTTCTTCGTGAACTGTCGCAGCAATTTATAAATAACAGTTCTTTATAATTTCCTGTATGTATTTCTTCAAGCATAGCTTTTGCGTGCGAACACATATTAGGATGGAGTTTGCCTGAGGCATAATCAAAATTGGAAACTTCATTATTTATAAGTCTGAATTTTTTACTAAAGCCTTCAAAAATTTCAACAGGCGCGTATTTACAGTTGTAACCTATCATTTTCTGTTCTCCAATAACTCAAGAAAGGCTTCCATTCTTGTTACAGTTTGCCCGTCGCTGACATTCTGTGAATTACAACCGTCACCGTTCAGAATCAGTGTGGGCAAACCGTTTTCCTCAAGAAATTCTTTTGCGGCGGCGGAGCTGCCTGCCGTTTGCTTACAACCCCAATGGCAATACCAAACTACACCGTCCGCGTCTAATTTTTCAGCGTATTTTAGAACGGCGTTGATTCTGTTTTCTCTTTTGCCATTAACCGTATTTCGCAAAAGTCTGTCTGCCATATAACGGTATGGATTTTCTTCATCTACATTCACGTCAAGCGCGTCAAACACCATCTCGCAAGCAACAATTTCACATCTGTCAGTAAAATTAATCAAATCTCGAAGAGCGTCCTGCCAATAGGGAAGTGTGTGCACCCAAAGCAAACGAACGCCTTTACGCTGTTTAGGACATTCCGAAAGTTGTTTTATCATATCCGCGCTGTATTTTTCAGCCTCTTTGCTGCCGAGCATAATATGCGTGGCAAACACCGAAAGCATCTGTGAGGTCATTTCATCGGAAAGAAATCTGTCTTTTCTTAATTCAAGTATCTTTCTGAAATTTCTGATTGTATTTTTACTTCTGTTTATAACCTCTGTAAGTCTGTTTTCATCGAGCTTGAACGCACTGTTTTCTTCAATAAAATCAAGCATTTGATGGAGTTGATTTTCAACATATCGGAGATTATCCTTGTTATATTGCGACGGAACATCAATCATAAAATGAGGCACGTTATAATGTTCCGCAACACGTCTGAACGATAAATGATTCACATCACAGGCAAGACTTGTATTGATAATAAACTTAGGACTCGGAAGAACTCCCGATTCGGCAAGACCTATAAATGCTTTATGATACGAGCATAGAGTTTTAGGTATTCCGTTATTTTCTGCGATTTCAATAAATATTTTTTCACTGCCGGCGGCAGCAAGATAACACGCGAGCGCCTCAGGAAACATCTGATAAATTCCCATTGCGTGTAAAATTTCGCACGGCAGGTAAAGACTGACAATTGCCGAGCTTTTCGGATTCCTCAACGGTTTGATTGCCGCATCTGCGGCAGCCCACTGCATATACTGCCTTGCCGGCAATAATAGCTTGCTCGGAAAGTATTTGCACTGCAAACCCGCCGCCGTATATACAAAGGACAATTGTTTCAATGTCTTATCGGGATTATTCTGCGTTAATTTATATATATGATTTCCAAATATTTCAATTGCTTTATTCATAACACACCTTATATATAACTCACATTTTGGTTATTGAACTTTTTTATTGCCAAGTCTTTCCGCTTTGAATGCTGATTGCATATGTTTATTCATTATGATTCCCTTTATGTAATTTTTAGATTTACATCATAATTTGAGTATAGTCTCAAATTGGTGTAATGTCAATATTTACACCGGCAAAATTTCGTGGTATCATACAATTATGAAGTGTGGAGGTTACCGTTATGCATATAAGCACAAAATTATCAATTTCCATCCATTGTCTTATTCTAATAAGTGAATACGGTGATAAAATTAAACTCACAAGCGAAATGATGGCGGCATCCACCGGGTGCAATCCAGTTACTATACGCAGCATCATAAGCGCGTTGAAAAAGGCGGATATAGTATCTGTAAAATTCGGAACAGGCGGAACAACTCTGAATTGCCCGCCCAATCAAATTGATTTATATAAAGTTTATTCGGCAATAGAACCTAACGCAATGAAAAAAATGATTGGCATCCATCCAATGCCGTCTCCTCTCTGTCCTGTTGGGAAGAATATATATAAAGCATTAAAAAAACCATACAGCAAAATATGTGATGATTTGGCGTTAAGTTTAAAAAACATAACCTTGGAAGAAATAATAAATCAATATCACGAGGGCTGAATTCTTCCGAATAAAATTCTTTACTATATAATATCAAAAAGCACAGCAGGTCTTGCACCTGCTGTGCTTTCAGCCTGTCAAAAAAGCTATACAAACGCTCTTGTTTCCTGTATAATATAAGGAAACGGGGCGTTGTTATGGAACAATGGAGAAAAGATAGACGAGGAGAGGTTATCATAGTAGATTTAGAAGCATTAGTTCCGCAAGACCACTTACTTCGTAAAATCGAAAAATAATGGTATAGCATCTTCTTAGCGCTGATTCCTTTGGCAGAATTTATTATTCTTCTTGTTTTATATTGTAAGGACAGCCAGCCTGGTGAAAATAAATTCGGACTGAATCCAAAAGAACTTTACCAGATTCAAAATGAATATTAAATCCTAATAAAGATTAAGGCAGTGATATAGGATTTGTTCTTACATCACTGCCAATTTTTATTTGTTTGATACGATTTTTAATTTATCTTTTACAGATAAATTTGCGCTGTCTAATTTTTGTTTCATTGCTTTTTTATGGTAATAGGTCAGCTTTTCTGAAATTTCGCTTTTTTCCTCTTGTGATATTTTAACTCGGTGGATACAGATGTTTTGAATTCTGCTCTTTTTCATCTGCAAACACCTCTGTAAAATATATTTTTTGAGATGCTTGACCTATTCCTTTTTGAATTTTGCCGTGGCATAAAACCGCAACACTTTAATTATTTTATGTAATTCCTTCTTTTTCTTGTCATCTATTTCATCACACTTGGCTGCTTTTTTAGTATATCCACTATAGTCCAGCATAGGAAGTAATTATGACAGATTAAACGACAAAAGCACCTGCTGTTAATTCAGCAAGTGCTTTACTTTAGTTTATTATTAAGATATTTATCTATTGTATCAACAAATAATTTAGCATTCTCATATTGTTTTGTTACTTTTTCTTTACTGATAATATAAAAATCATCATAATCACTGCTTGATCTTACATTGAACAGTGAAGAAATTATGTCAGACATTTCTGTACTGAATATGCCTGTTTTAATATAATTTTTTCTAAATTCCGAAATTATACCTGAATGCTTTTTAGAATCAAAGCCATCTAACGCAAGCACTGCTCTCATAGCGTAAAACACTGCGTAATAAGCACGGTTAGCAACTGTTTTGTAATCACCTAACTCTAAAATTCCGGGATAAATGATAATCGTTCTTTTGCATTATCAAGTCTTAATTTTGATAGAACTTTTCTCTCTTCATCAAGCAATTTTTATTCCCTCTCTTTCAATATTTGAGTAGAAAGGCAGAGCATGAATAAATTTTTCAAAGGTTGCTTTGTCTCTGAGTGTTATCGATACTGTTATATCATTTTCAAGAGAAAGTCTGCTGCTGAGTTTATCAAAAGAATCCTCATAATTATTAAGTTGATTTGTAGGACAATCAATTCTGACCATAATATCTATGTCGGACTCACTGTCAAAATCACCGCGTGCATATGAACCGTAAAGAACAACTGCGTCAAGCTTACTACCTAAAATATATCTTGCTTCCTCTGCTACTGCTGATGTAATAATATCAAGTTGACTTTTAGTACACATATGCACACCTCCTACAATCTATATTTTTATTATATACTATTATGCAATGATAAATCAAGTAGCTTTATCTATCATACTTATAAGAATAATATAAAGAATATTTTTATATTGACCCGACATATTGTGTTGGTATGTCATAGTCAAACAGAATATAATTTTCAAGGAGGCTGGTTATTTGAAAGTTGCGATTTACAGCCGAAAGTCGTTGTTTACGGGAAAAGGGGAAAGCGTTGAAAATCAAATTGAAATGTGTAAGCAATATATCAAATTTTCAATGGCTGATATTGATGTTGCTGACGAGGATATATTCGTCTATGAGGACGAGGGATACTCCGCTAAAGATTTAAAACGCCCACGGTTTCAGCAGATGATGAAGGACCTTGATACATACAAATTTGAGTATATCGTTTGTTATCGTCTTGACAGGCTGAGCCGTAATGTGAGTGATTTTTCGGGACTGATTGAAAAACTCAACAACAAAGGCGTAAACCTGATTTGCATTAAAGAGCATTTTGACACCTCTTCTCCTATGGGCAAGGCTATGATGTATATCACCTCTGTGTTTGCGCAACTTGAGCGTGAAACGATTGCAGAGCGTGTCCGTGATAATATGCGCCTTTTGGCTCGAACAGGTCGCTGGCTCGGCGGTACTGCACCGACAGGCTATCAGGGAGCAGAGGAGAGCGAGGTTATTGTTGACGGCAAGGTCAAGACCTCGCATAAATTAGTGTTCAGTAATGAAATTGACACGGTAAAGCTGATGTATAATCATTTTCTTGAAACATATTCCGTATCATCTGTCAGCAAGTATCTGATTGCGAAAAAAATTAAGTCAAAGACAACAGGCAAATATTTTTCCGTACTCGGTATCCGTGATATTCTGCAAAATCCTGTTTACTGTATCGCCGATGAAAACGCTTATCATTACTTTGCCGAAAACGGCTCTGATATTTGTCAGAATAAAGAATTGTGGAATGGTGAGCACGGCGTTTCAACCTACAATAAAAGGGATTACAGCCGTTCGGGAGCACCGAGAAATTCGCTTGATGAGTGGATTGTTGCAATCGGTAAGCACAAGGGAATTATCAGCGGTAAGGACTGGGTAGCAATTCAAAAATATTTTCACAGCAATCACAAAGACAAGGTTGTCAATCACAGTGAAACTGGCTTGCTGTCGGGCTTGATTTACTGCACTAAATGCGGTGAAAAAATGTTCTCGAAAAAGCATAAGGCGACAGGTGACAGCTTTAGTTATATATGCTCAAGCAAGCTGAAAGGCAACAAAGCGCTTTGCGATTGCCCGAATTTAACAGGTCAGCAGACAGACGATTTAGTTGTTGACTATATAAAGGGCGAACTTGATAATTTTGATACCTTTACATCTGCTCTTGAAACTCTGAAAAGGGAATATGAAAAGGAGCGGAATATTGATAAAACAGACAAAATAAAAAAGGACATTGAAGTTATTCAAAACGAAATGAATACGCTTGTAAACCGCTTGACCGATACAACATTAAGTCAGGCATCAATCAGTGCCATTGACAAAAGAATTGTGGAACAGACCGAATATTTACACGCTCTTGAAAACGAACTCACAGAGCAAAATCAGACAAGCGATAATATAGATTTTGATACGGACGCATTAATTGAAAGCGTAAAATCATTTAAGAATTTATTTGACGATTTGTCAATCTACGACAAACGGCAGATTATAAGACTGCTCATTCAAAAAATCGAGTGGGACGGGGCGGATTTACATATTTTTATGTACGGTGAATAAAGCAGTTTCAGCCGTTTATTCAACGAAAAGCGCACAAAAGTTTCCGAAATTTTGGTGGCGTATTTCCTCTGTTAATTGCCGTTATTGCTATGTTTTTTTCGGGAAACACGACTTTGTCGGCTTTGATTCTGCTTGCCTTCATTGCATTTTCAATGATGGTGACACTTTTCTCCTCACAGATTTTAACAAAAACAGTGCTGAAAGGGGAGGCGTCGTCTTTTGTCCTTGAACTGCCTCCTTTCAGAAAACCGCAGTTTGGCAAGATTATTCGGCAGACTGTCAAGGAAAAGATTCTCTTTGTACTTTTGCGTGCTGTCGCTGTTGCTGCGCCTGCAGGTCTTGTAATCTGGTGCCTCGCAAATATAAAATATGGAAATGTTACTCTGCTCAGCAAAATAGCCGAAGTTCTCAATCCGATTGGAAAAGCGATGGGAATGGACGGGGTGATCCTTCTTGGATTTATTCTTGGTTTTCCCGCAAATGAAATTGTAATACCCGTTATACTTATGACTTATCTTTCAACAGGGGAACTAGGCGATTATGCTTCGCTCGAAAGTCTTAAACAAATTCTTACAGATAACGGCTGGACTGCTACGACCGCGCTTTGCACCTGTGTATTTTCAATGTTTCATTTTCCCTGTTCGACTACGCTTTTGACAATAAAAAAAGAAACAAAAAGCATAAAATGGACGCTTTTGTCCGTACTGCTTCCGCTTTTGCTCGGAACAGTTCTCTGTATTGTAATTAATTTAATATTCTGAATCCTTTGTAAAAAATTCAATTGATTGAAAAATTCATTTACAAATTAAAATTTATGCTTTATTATAAATTTGTGCGCGGGCAGCAGGTATGAACTTTGCAGAATTGCTGGCAGAGTCGGTTTTTTATAACGTGAATCGGCGCAATGCGTTTGAAAAAAGCGCTTTCCGCCGTTAATCGGTGCATCAAGGATATGCGTTAAAATTCAGGAGAAAGATCTATGAAGTACGAATGGATTGACGAATTTTTGCTCGGAAAAGCAGGCGTAACAAAGGATTTGCAGAAAGAGTGGAATTGGATTCGTTATAAAATAGAAGATAAAATGTTTGCCGCCGTTTGTCTGGATAATAATGACGAGCCGTATTATATAACGCTGAAGCTTGAACCGCTTGAAGGAGAATTTTTAAGAAAGCAGTATGAGGACATCATTCCCGGCTATTATATGAACAAAACGCATTGGAATTCCGTTAAAGCAAACGGAGATATTTCAGATGAAATACTGAAAGAATTATTGAATACATCTTATAGCCTTGTTTTGGAAAGCTTCAGCAGGAAAAAGCAAAAAGAAATTTTAAAATGATTTAAATATAGTGGTTTCATTTTGTTGCGTTTCTGCGGGTCGATAGAAGCGGGAAAGAATGCCGTGAGAGTGAAGCATACAAAAAAGGGGCTGTGACTGCTTTTGCCGTCATAGCTCCTTTTTGTCAGATTTAAAGGACTTTTTCCATATATCCGCAGTTGAACGGAAAAAAGTCAAATTTTTTCGTTCCTGTGTGAACAAAGCCGTGCGCTTCATACCACTTGCGCAAAATTTGATTTTCTTCAACGATTCCGATTTGTATTTTGAGAAATTTACTGTTTTCGGCAACGGAAGACGCGTCAAAAATCAATTCTTCGCCTATACCTTTCTGTCTGAAATCGGGATGAACGCAGAGATTATTCAGTTCGCACACACCGTTTTGAAGCCGTTCAAGTGCATAGTAGCCGATAATTTTATTTTCGTGAAAATATCCTCTCATAATTCTGTTTTTACTTTTAAGCTGATTGTTCAATTTGCTTTCGGTAATGGAGAACGCCGTAAATTTCGGCGCGTTTTCAGGCGTAATATTAAATTCTTCGGCAACCGTTATAAAGCTTTTTCTGATTAAATCAGTACATTGCGGAACATCCTTTTTTTCAATATTTTTAATCATAAATGTTTCCTTTTTGTTTATCAGCGGCGAATCAGCCTGCTGACGGTAAATTGTATTATAATACAGATGAACATTGTAATAAATGTTAAAACAAATACAAACATTAATGCCTTGTTTAAAATCGAGTCTAATGAGCCGGTAAAGCATCCGGCTATTGCCATGCAGTTTAATAGTACATTCGGCACGATAAATACTCTGAAAATGATCTCCAATGTTTTTGTGAGACGCGGTTTGTTTGAAACATCTGTCAGCCACTCAAACTCGGTTTTCGGTGAGTCCG
>CANPXD010000053.1 GCA_947585615.1 uncultured Clostridia bacterium | reverse complement strand
GGAGGAAGAGAAATGAAAGACTCTGATAAACTCAAAAAGATCATAGATGAAATACCTGTGCTTATCGCAGCAAATGTAACATCGTCTGACCCAAGCTTTCAAGCTTGGAAGACGAAAGCAGAGAGATTTCTGATTTACAAGTACGGTAAAGGTGGTTTAGAACACAAGAAATTTGTCGAAACCAGCTTTTCGATAGGCTATGTTTCTTTTACTACCCCACATTCTGAATTTGTTGAAGCCTGTCAGAATGGATTGAAAGTCTGTCAAGCCACTTTTCAAGCGTATCTTGATGAAATGCTGGAAGATGATTTACCAGAGGCGCCCGCAAAGTCCCCAACTTCTTTTTTCAAGGTTTTTATTGTTCATGGACATGACAGCGCATTAAGAGAGTCTGTTGCCCGCATTATTGAAAGGCAGGGCATTGAGGCAGTCATTCTTACTGAGCAGGCAAACAAGGGGCACACGATCATCGAGAAATTTGAGGATTACAGCGATGTCGGCGGGGCCATCTGTCTTTTTACCGCTGATGATGTTGGGAGAGCAAAGGACAAAGCGGATGAACTGCTTGCAGAGAGTGCCGGCACAGCGCAGAAAACAGTTCTTGCCGCTAAGGAAAAAGCGGAAAAGCTTGTTTCGGAGGCGCGTGATTATGTAACGAATCTCACAAAGGAAAAGTCCGACGCGGCAAACGCAATCACGTCTGAGGCTGAGAAAAGGGCGGAGCAGATTGTAAGCAGCGCAAAGAACTCTGCAAAGGAAATTGTTGATCAGATAAAGCAGGCTTCCGGTGAGCTTGTTTCCAAGGCCAAGGAGGAAAAGAACTATCATGAGAGCCTTGTTTCAAAACTCAAGGAAGAATCCTCCGCGTTCAGAACAAGCCTTGTATCTCTTTATGAGGCTCAGCTTGCGAAGCTCCAGAATATGACGGGCGAAAAAATAGATGAGGAAAAGCAAGACGCCGAGGAAAATCTGGAAAATCTCCAAAATGATCTGGATAATATATATAATGAAATTATAAGTGATACTTTTGTGGAAAAAGCAGAGGAATCCACCGTTCAGGAGGATGAACTCCGGGAACACAATGAAGAGGAAAACGATAATATAGAGGAAAACGCCGAGCAGGAATATGATGAAGAAGAAAACGGACAGGAAATTTCCGATAATGATTTTGAGCTGATAGAGGATGACAGCGAAGAAAACGCAGACAATGCAGAGAATGCTGAGAAGACCTCGTCGTTCAGCGATGTTGACATCAGCTCCGCTATTGATGCTTTCACAAATGACGAGCTGACTCCTGTAGACGAGCACCCGATAAATGAAATACAGGAGGAGCCTGAAATGGAGAAAGTCGGCGAGGAAAAGGGATATAATGAAGAATTCCCTTTTGAATCCTTTTTCAATGTAAAGCATACGGAGGGCAGAACAAATGAAAAAATCAGTCTGCTTCCTCCTGATGAGGATGATGATGACGATGATTTAAAATTTCATGGATTTTTCAAGAGAAAAAAGGATAAGAAAGGGAATTAACATATCTGTCTGTAACAAATCACACACAAAGGAGATTCTTTAATGGATTATAAAGACACGTTAAATATGATGAAAACGGAATTTCCGATGAGGGCTTCTCTGCCCCAAAGGGAACCGGAGATACTTAAAAATTGGTATGAGAATGATCGCTACGGTCAGCTTATGAAGCTTAATGAGGGAAAGCCGCTCTTTGTTCTTCATGACGGACCTCCCTACGCGAACGGAGCTATTCATATCGGTCACGCGCTGAATAAAACGCTCAAGGATTTTATTGTAAGATACAAGAATATGACAGGCTTTAAAGCGCCTTATGTTCCCGGCTGGGATACGCACGGTCTGCCGACAGAGCTTAAGGCAAGGAAAGCCGCGCATATATCTGCGGAGTCGAATATTTCCGATCTTGAACTTCGTAAAATCTGCCGTGATACCGCGCTCGGCTTTGTAGATGTGCAGCGTGAGGGCTTCAAGAGACTCGGTGCAATCGGAGAATGGGATAATCCCTATATCACGCTCACTAAGGATTTTGAGGCTGAACAGATCAAGGTGTTTGCCGCAATGGCGTCCAAAGGCTATATTTATAAAGGTCTCAAGCCTGTTTACTGGTGCGCCGACTGCAACACCGCGCTTGCGGAAGCTGAAATCGAATATGCTGAGGATCCCTGCCATTCAATCTATGTTAAATTCAACGTAACAGACGATCTCGGTAAACTTGCGGCTATGGGGGCGGACCTTTCAAAAACATATTTTGTTATCTGGACGACGACAACGTGGACGCTGCCGGCAAACGTGGCGATTTGCGTAGGACCTGATTTTGAATATTCTCTTGTAAAGAGCGGCGGCGAATATTATGTGCTTGCAACGGAACTTGTCTCCTCTGCTATGGAAGCAAGAGGAACTGACGATTATGAAATATGCGGTACAATAAACGGTTCCGAGCTTGAATATATGAAATGTCAGCATCCGTTTATAGACAGGACTTCTCTTGTAATTGTGGGAGACCACGTAACGCTCGACAGCGGTACCGGATGTGTTCATACTGCTCCCGGACACGGTGTTGAGGACTTTGCGGTATGCAAAAATTATCCGGAGATACCTGTTATTGTGCCTGTTGATTCAAGGGGCAGATTAACTCAGGAGGCAGGTCAGTTTGCCGGTCTGACAACAGAGGAGGCAAACAAGCCTATTGCGCTTCATCTTGAAGAGACGGGACACCTTTTTGCCCTACAGAAAATAGTTCACCAGTATCCCCATTGCTGGAGATGCCATAAGCCGGTTATTTTCCGCGCCACCTCTCAATGGTTCTGCTCCGTTGACGATTTCAAGGATGCCGCCGTAAAGGCGTCCGAGGAGGTTCAGTGGTTTCCTGAATGGGGCAAGGATAGACTTCAGTCTATGATTAAGGAACGTGCCGACTGGTGCATTTCACGCCAGAGAAAATGGGGCGTGCCGATTCCCGTTGTCTATTGCAGGAAGTGCGGCAGAGAAATTATCGACAATGATTTAATGATGAAGGTTTCCGATGTTTTCGGCAGGGAAGGTTCAGACGCATGGTACGCACACGATGCGGAATACTTTCTTCCCGACGGTTTCAAGTGTCCGCACTGCGGTGCAGAAAAAGGCTTTGACAAGGAAACCGATATAATGGACGTATGGTTTGACTCCGGCTCAACGCATGCTGCTGTCTGCGAACAGAGAGATTATCTCAGAAGTCCTGCCGATGTTTATCTTGAGGGCGCAGACCAATACAGAGGCTGGTTTCAGTCCTCACTGCTCACCTCTGTTGCCAGAGGCGGCGGAGCGCCCTATAAACAGATTATTACACACGGCTGGACCGTTGACGGCGAGGGCAGGAAGATGTCCAAATCTCTCGGAAACGGTATTGATCCGCAGGATATTATTGAGAAATACGGTGCTGATATTCTGCGCCTTTGGGTTGCATCGTCGGATTATCATGCGGATATTCGAATCAGCCCGGAAATTCTTAAACAGCTTTCGGATAACTATAGAAAGATAAGGAACACTGCGCGTTTTTGTCTCGGCAATCTCTATGATTTTGACCCCGATACGGATATGGTTGAAAATGACAAGCTTGAAGAGCTTGATAAATATGCGCTTATGAAGCTTGACGAGGTCATTGAAACGGCACGAAAAGGTTACGAGATATACGAATACCATACTGCTTCCCATGCGATTCATAATTTTTGTGTTGTGGATATGAGCAACTTCTATTTTGACGTTCTGAAGGATCGACTTTATACCTCCGCTCCGACGTCTCTGACAAGGCGCGCGGCGCAGACAACTCTTTACAAAATTCTTGACGCACTGACTTTGCTCTTAACGCCGATACTTGCGTTTACGTCAGATGAGATCTGGCAGTTTATGCCGCATGACAAGTCGAGAAACACGCAGTCTCCGCTGTTTAATGAGATCCCGAATGCTGATTTTATTGAGGCAGACGATGATTTTATGAAGAAATGGGAAAAAATTCATGAAATCAGATTTGATGTTCAGAAAGCGCTTGAGCTTGCAAGAAATGAAAAGATAATCGGAAAGTCTCTTGAAGCTAAGGTTGTGCTTGGTGCTGACGGTGATCTTTACGATTTCCTTGAATCCGTAAAGAACGCGCTTCCCGAAATATTCATCACCTCTGCGGTTGACGTCACAAGGAATAAGCAGAGCTTTGAGGGTGCTGTTGAAGGGCTCACTGTTTCAGTTTCCGTTGCGGACGGCGAAAAATGCGAGCGCTGCTGGAAATTTTCCGAAACAGTAGGTAAGAATGAAACGCATCCTCAGCTTTGCACGCACTGTGCAGAGGTTCTCGCAGAGACTGAGTAATAAAGATAACCGGGCAAACGGATACTTTTCATTTCGTGCCTGTAATTACAATTAAAAAGGGGCAGAGCGTCTGCCCCCTCTTCTATTGAGAGGAGGGATAATTTGCACAGAAAAAAGCATATCTGGTGCGCTGTGATGATAGTTTTCATTGTTGCACTTGACCGTATTACTAAGCTTCTTGCAAACCGATTCCTCACCGACGGGAATGCGATCCCTTTTATAAAGGGTGTGATTCAGTTCAACTATGCGCGCAACGAGGGAATGGCGTTTTCGCTTTTCAGCGGGGCAAGATGGGTATTTGTTGCAGTTACTGCAATCGTCTGCACGGCGGCGCTCTTATATCTTTTTAAAAACAGGTGTGATTCACTCTGGGCATACTGGAGCATAGGCGTAATTGTATCGGGAGGAATAGGGAATCTTATAGACCGTATACTGTATGGTTATGTTATAGATTTCATAGAGCCTGTTTTTGTTGATTTTGCAATTTTCAATATAGCGGATTGCGCTGTAACACTTGGTGCTGTTTCGCTTATCGCATATCTTTTGTGTGATTTATTTAAAAAGGAGAAAAAGGAATGAGCGCGCCGCTGCATTTTACGGTTCCTGACGACAGAGCAGGCTGCCGCATAGATGTTCTTGTGAGCGAGGAAAGCGGCTCTCTTTCACGTTCAGCGGCGGCAAGGCTTATTGATAACGGTGCTGTTTCGGTAAACGGCAGAGCGGTTTCCAAAAATTATAAGTGTAAGGGAAGTGACAAAATCTCCGTCACCTTTCCCGAACCGAGGCTTCTTGAGGCAAAACCGCAGAATATACCTCTTGATATTGTATATGAGGACTCCGATTTGCTTGTTGTAAACAAGCCGAAAGGGATGGTTGTTCATCCTGCCGCCGGAAATTATGAAGGTACTCTCGTAAACGCGCTCTTGTATCACTGCGGCAAATCTCTGAGCGGAATAAACGGAGTGCTGCGACCCGGTATTGTTCACAGAATTGATAAGGATACATCGGGACTGTTGATCGTTGCAAAAAATGACGCCGCGCATACAGGACTTGCAGAGCAGATAAGCAGTCACAGCTTTGAACGCGCGTACGAGTGCGTTGTTCACGGCAATGTAAAGGAGGACCGCGGCACGGTAAACCGACCGATCGGGCGCAATCCTGCGGACAGAAAAAAGATGGCGGTAACATATAAAAACTCAAAAAATGCCGTTACCCATTATGAGGTTATCGAGCGCTTTGACAACTTCACTTATATGCGCTGTGTGCTTGAAACGGGCAGAACACATCAGATACGTGTCCATATGGCATATATTGGTCATCCCGTAGCGGGCGACGAGGTTTACGGTCCTAAAAAAACGCAGAAAGGACTTAACGGTCAGTGTCTGCACGCAAGGCACATCGGCTTTATCCATCCGAAAACAGGCGAGCATCTTGAATTTGACAGTGATTTGCCCGAATATTTTACTGCATTTTTAACTAAACTTAAATCAAACAAAAAACGATAAATCACGGAGGACAGTTTATTGAACAAAACCTTTGAAAATTGGCTTGTTGTTTCCGATATAGACGGAACGCTCAACAACAAAATAAGGCGGCTTCCCAAAAAAAATTATGACGCTATACGTAAATTTACACAGGCGGGCGGAAATTTTACGCTTGCTTCCGGCAGAATGGTATCGAGTCTGAAACGCAACTACGACCGTATTACTCCGAATCAGCCTGCGATAGTGCTGAACGGCTCGGGTATATATGATTATACAAAAAAAGAAATGCTTTGGCGCTCCACAATCAATGAGGATGGGCAAAATTTTGTCCGTACCATTCTCAGCAAATACAGTGAGGCATTTAAAAGGCTTGACGTCGGTATTTACTTTGACGATTATGTGTATATTGTAAAAAACGGACTGTTTGGCGCAGGCACCATGATGATAGACAAGGCGCGGTATGAAGTAACAAGTATAGACGCAGTGCCCAAAGAAGGCTGGATGAAGGTTATATTTTGGGGATTTCCTCCGACTGTAAATTCCCTGCGCAGGCTTATCGACCGCTCCGACCTGAAAGACAAGGTCAATTTTATGGCGTCATCACTGTGGACTATGGAAATGCTTGCCAAGGACACACACAAGGGCGTTGGAATAATGCGCCTTGCCGATATGCTCGGTATAGAAAAAAGCCACGTTGCGGCAATCGGAGATTATTACAACGACTGGGATATGCTCAAAACCGTCGGACTTCCTGCGTGCGCGGGTCAGGCGCCGCAGCCGATTCACGATATATGTAAATACGAGGCGTGCAGCTGCAATGAAGGCTGTGTTGCCGATTTGCTTGAATACATAATGAGCGGAAAAGCAGAAAATGATATAAGAAAATAGCTGTTAAAAGGAGAAAATATGGTTATAGGAGCACATCTGAGCGCCTCAAAGGGATATACCCATATGCTTGAGGAGGCGCTCTCTATAGGAGCAAATACATTTCAGTTTTTCACAAGAAATCCAAGAGGCGGAAAAGCACGGGAAATAGACGAAAATGACGTTGCCGAGTTTCTTAAAAGGGCAAAAGAAAATAACTTCGGCAGGATTCTTGCGCACGCCCCCTATACACTGAACTGCTGCTCCGCAAATCCCCAGACGAGAAATTTTGCGCGCGAAACCTTTGCGGATGATCTTAAGAGAATGGAATATACACCTGATATGATGTATAATTTTCACCCCGGTTCACACGTGGGACAGGGCGAAGAAGTCGGAATACAGCTTATTTGCGATGTTCTTAATGATGTTTTATTCGAGGATATGACAACGACCGTTCTTCTTGAAACTATGGCAGGAAAAGGCTCTGAAATGGGGAAAAGCTTTGAGGAGCTTCGCCGAATTATTGACGGTGTTCAGCTCAGTGATAAGCTTGGTATCTGCCTTGACACCTGCCACGTGAATGACGCAGGATACGATATTGTAAACGAGCTTGACAGCGTGCTCGAACAGTTTGACAGAATTCTAGGTATTGACAGATTAAAGGCGCTTCATCTTAATGACAGCAAAAATCCTCTTGCCGCTCACAAGGACCGCCACGAAAAAATAGGGCAGGGGTATATCGGGACCCAGGCGTTTGAAAGAATCGTCAATAATAAGTATCTGATGAATCTTCCGATGTTTCTTGAAACTCCGAATGAGCTTGAAGGCTACGCAAAGGAAATCGCTCTTTTAAAAAGTCTTGTTAAGTAAATTCCACGCTGAGTGGACGGAATCTAATACCTGTTCCTTGCGTAAACAGTTCTTTGCAGGTTATGATTTTTGTGAGGTGATAATATGGATGCAAAGAAAACGGGCGGCTTTATAGCCGCTCTGCGAAAGGAAAAGGGATACACGCAGACGGCGCTTGCGCAAATACTGAATGTGAGCAACAGAACTGTGTCAAAATGGGAAAACGGCGACGGCTACCCGGATATAACGCTTTTTCCCGAAATTGCCGGCGTCTTGGGCGTAACGGTTGATGAACTGCTGGACGGAAAAAGAAAGCCGAATGATATTGCGGATCTCAGAATTACCGAGGTAAAAAATAAGGACAACCTCAAAAATTCTTTTAATATCTGTTTTGTGATTGCGTTTTTCTTTGGTGTTTTCGGCGCACTGCTTGGCACGGTTACCGAGCTTTACTGCATCTGGGCGTTCAGAATTCTGTTTTACACGCATTGGGAAATAATGTTTGTTGCCGTTTCTCTTTTGGCTGTTGTTGCTTCAGGACTTGTTTTCACCGTCGGTCTTACACGCCTCAGTATTTCATATGATAGAAGTGAAATAATCTCAATAGCGGGCAAAAAAGGAATTCTGCTGTGCGGAGTGCTTGCACTTTTCCCTTTATCATTCGTTGCAAGAATTATTGAGGTTACACGCTGGGGAAATTTAACGCCCTATGTGATGGCGGTTTTTCTGATTGCTGCCGCCATTATCATTAAAAAGGCTTATGACAAAGTCAGGTAAAGGAAAATCAGCATTGAAATTCATATTATTATTTCTCGGCATATTGCTTCTTTTATGGTATCTTGCTCCGTTGGCTTCCGGCATTTTCAATGTCGGAAACGCAATCGGAATCCTTGCGTCGGTTTTTCTTGTTTGCTTCGGATTTGCCTTTTATAAGATTCCCGATTCTTTCAGAACAGCTTTGCTGTTCTTTATGGCGGCTTCGGTTGCGGTTGTTATTTTGCCTCTCTCAGTCAATATGGCAAAATACGCAAATTATAAGGAAAATGAGGGAGTACCAACCGTTATCGTACTCGGTTGTAAAGTGAACGGAACAGCGCCGAGCAAATATCTGTACGATAGGTGCAGAAAGGCATATGACTATCTTGAAAATAATCCGAATGCGGTTGCTGTGCTTTCCGGAGGGCAGGGCCCTGACGAGGGCATCAGTGAGGCGGAATGTATGAAGAATGTGCTCGTTGAGCTTGGAATCGATGAAAACCGCCTTTATCAGGAGGATAAATCAACAAATACACGCGAGAATCTTGAGTTTTCGCTTGACGTGATAGAGAAAAACAGTCTGTCGCGGGACGTTTTGATTGTCACAAACGAATTTCATGAATACAGGGCAAAGCTGATTTGTGACAGGCTCGGTCTGAATTTTCATTCCTCTTGCAGCAATTCGTCGCTTTATACATTTTTAACGTTCTACACAAGAGAACTTATGGGACTTGTAAAAATCAAGCTGTTCGGCGCATAGCACAGGCGCAGGCAAAAGGGAAATCGGCAGAAATTCGCTCTTTTGCAATAAAGAATGCAGGAGAACCTTTTTAACCGAAACGAAAACGCGGATGTCTCATCTATCGAGACATCCGCGTTTTTCCAGCATTTTTCGGCTATACCCATTATTTGTTCAGGTTTTCTATATCCTCTTTTGATATTTTACCGTGCGCTTTTTCAAAATCACGGATATGAAGCCTTATTAAAAGTTCAAGTTCACGGTTGCAGGAACGGGCATTGTACTCCGAAATATAATGGAGCTTATCTAATTGCTCCTTAGGAATTCTCAATGTAAACTGAGGAAAATTTGCAGCCATTTAAATCACCAACATTATTTTATACAAAAAATATCTTTATAAATCATATTGACGTCATTATGACATCATTATATAATGTATATAAGGTGATTTTTATGATTCGTAAGAAAAAGACTTTGATTATTCTTGGAGCAATATGTTTAATACTGTCGGCATTCCTGATTTTAATTGTTTATAAAACAGAGCGTGATTTGTTTTTTCTTGCAGTTTCATTTTTTATACTTATCATAAGTGCCCTGTTAATCCTGATTTCCGTATTTTCACCGATACTATATAATGCAACTGAAGAGATTGAAGAAAGAAAAAACTCATCACACAGCAAAAAGCAAAAATAACGGAAAACTCTCGCTCTGCCGCATATTAAATTCTTTGTGATGTTTACAGAAAAGCACCGCTTGAACGGATATGTTCAGGCGGTGCCGCAATCTACGCGCTGTATTAATATTTACCTCTGGCGGTATATGAAGTGTGGAGAAGGTGATGTGCTTTTTCGCCGTTCGGTTCTCCGAAATACTCCTCATAAATCTGTTTCATAATAGGTGTTTCATAGGATTTGCGGTATTCCGATTCAGCGTCAATTTTGTAAAGCACGCCTGCGCGGAGCGCTTTGATGTCAATGGAATTCTTGACAGCGTCTCTCTGAATCGGCTGACCGCCGCCGTTAATGCAGCCGCCGGGGCAAGCCATAATTTCGATGAACTGGTAAGGGGCGTTGCCGTACTTAACCATATCGCAAAGCTTGGAAGCATTGCCGAGTCCGCTCGTAACAGCAACCTTTATCTCTGTTCCGGCAACGTTATATGTAGCCTCACGGATACCCTCAATTCCTCTTACCTCAACAAAATCACTTCCTGAGAAATTGCCGTCGAGCATATAAGCGGCCGTGCGGAGCGCTGCTTCAAGAACGCCTCCCGTTGCGCCGAAGATAACACCTGCGCCGGACGCTGTTTCAAACGGTGAATCAAATTCACTGTCCGGAAGGGTCTCAAAATTGATTCCTGCCGCGCGAATCATTTGTGCAAGCTCACGAGTTGTGATGGCGGCGTCAACAGTGTTTTGCATTTCTTCTCTGTTTACTTCAAATTTCTTTGCCGTACAGGGAATTACCGACACTACGTACAAATCATCGGGATCAATGTTGTTCTTTTCACAGTAATATGATTTCAGAAGCGCACCGAACATCTGCTGCGGAGATTTGCAGCTTGAAAGATGCGGCAGAAGCTCAGGATAATAATGCTCTGCAAATTTAACCCAGCCCGGGCAGCAGGAGGTGAACATCGGCAGCGGCTTGTTATTCTTGATTCTGTCAACAAGTTCCGCGGCCTCCTCAAGAATTGTCAGGTCGGCGGTAACGTCCATATCAAACGCGGCGTCTGCGCCGAGTCCTCTGATTGCGCCGGGGAGCTTTTTCTCAACGTTTGTTCCGACCGGCATATCAAATTCTTCACCGAGCGTTGCGCGAATTGCCGGAGCGGTAAAGAACACAACTTTTTTATCGGGGTTTTCGATTGCGGACCAGATTTCATTTACGTTGTTCTTTTCATAAAGTGCGCCTACCGGGCAGGAAACAACGCACTGTCCGCAGCCTACGCACGCAACACTGTCGAGAGTCTGCTCAAAAGCACAGCCGATTGTCTTTTTGTATCCGCGCTGACGCGGACCGATAACACCGATATTCTGCTTGTTGCAGGCGGCAACGCATCTCATACAATGGATACACTTGCTGTTGTCTCTTACAAGATACGCCGATGTTGCGTCGATGGGCTTTATTTCTTCTGTGGATGGGAATTTATCCTCGTCAACGCCGTAATCCTTGCAGAGCTTCTGAAGCTCGCATCTCTCTGAACGAACACAGGAGAGACATTTTTTGCGATGCTCCGAAAGCAGAAGCTCGAGAGTGGTTTTTCTTGATTTGCGAACCTGAGGCGTATTTGTCCATACCTCAAGTCCCTCAGAAACAGGATATACACAGGAGGCAACAAGACCTCTGGCTCCCTTGACTTCGACAACGCACACACGGCACGCGCCGATGCAGTTTATATCTTTAAGATAGCAAAGAGAAGGAATGTCTATATGAGCCTGTCTTGCGGCTTCAATGATTGTTGTGCCTTCCTCTGCCTGAACGGAAATGCCATTGATTTTAAGATTGACCATTATTGTGATTCCCCTCCTTATTTTTTCACAACGGCATTAAAGCGGCAGTTTGTTATGCAAAGACCGCATTTAATGCACTTGTCGGTATCTATTCTATGAGGCTCTTTAACCTTACCGCTGATAGCGCCGACAGGACAGTTGCGCGCGCAAAGAGTACAACCGCGGCACTTATCCGCTTCGATGCTGAATGAAAGGAGAGCCTTGCAGACGCCTGCGGGGCATTTTTTATCTTTGATATGGGCAACATACTCGTCCCCAAATGCGTTCATTGTGGACAAAATCGGGTTGGCTGCAGTCTGTCCGAGAGCGCACAGCGATGAACTTTTCATATGGTTTGCAAGCTCGCGGATTTTGTCAAGATCTTCAAGCTCCGCTTTGCCTTCCGTTATCTTTGTGAGATAATCAAGAAGCTTCTTTGTTCCTATACGGCAGGGCGTGCACTTTCCGCAACTCTCATCAACGGTAAACTCAAGGTAGAACTTGGAAATATCTACCATACAGGTATCTTCATCAAGTATAATCATACCGCCCGATCCCATCATTGAACCGATTTTTGTAAGGTTGTCGTAATCAATCGGAACATCCATATATTCGGCGCTGATACATCCGCCCGAAGGTCCTCCTGTCTGGGCAGCCTCAAACTTCTTTCCATTGGGAACACCGCCGCCGATTTCTTCAACGATTTCACGGATTGTCGTGCCCATCGGAACTTCAACAAGACCTACGTTGTTGATTTTTCCGCCGAGAGCAAATACCTTTGTTCCCTTTGAGCCTTCTGTTCCGATTGATGAATACCATTCAGAGCCTTTGAGAATAATCGGTGAAATGTTTGCATACGTTTCAACGTTGTTCAGAATCGTGGGCTTTCCGAAAAGTCCCTTAATGGCAGGGAACGGAGGACGCGGACGGGGTTCGCCTCTGTGTCCCTCAATTGAGGTCATAAGAGCAGTTTCCTCACCGCATACAAACGCGCCTGCGCCGAGACGTATATCAATATCAAAATCAAAACCTGTTCCGAGAATGTTCTTTCCGAGAAGACCCTTTTCTCTTGCCTGCTTGATGGCAATTCCAAGTCTTTCAACGGCGATGGGATATTCAGCACGGACGTAAACATAACCTTGCTTTGAGCCGATCGTGTAGCCGGCAATAGCCATTGCTTCGATAACGGAATGAGGGTCGCCCTCAAGAACGGAACGATCCATAAATGCGCCGGGGTCTCCCTCGTCGGCATTACAGCAGACATACTTGACATCGTTGTCCTGAGCCATTGCAAATGCCCATTTGCGTCCGGTCGGGAAGCCTGCGCCGCCGCGTCCTCTCAGACCTGCGGCAAGCAGCTCGTCAATAACATCCTGCGGAGTCATTTCGGTAAGTACCTTTGCAAGAGCAAAGTATCCGTCACAGGCGATAGCCTCTTCTATGTTCTCGGGATCAATGACGCCGCAGTTGCGAAGAGCGATTCTCATCTGCTTTTTATAAAAAGCTGTTTCCGAAAGCGGAATCGTTGAGCCGTCCTCGTGCACGGTTGCCGAGTAAAGATATTTCTTGACCGGTTCGCCTCCCGGAACAAGATGACCTGCAACGATCTCAGGCACTTCGTTCGGTGTGACCTGGCTGTAGAATGAACCCTCGGGATATACAATCATAATCGGGCCGAGCGCGCAAAGACCGAAGCAGCCTGTTTTTATTACAAGTATATCGTCAATGCCTTTCTCCGCAAGCTCTTTTTCAAGCGCTTCAATAACAAGCTTAGAATTGGAAGAAGTGCAGCCTGTTCCGCCGCAGACAAGTACCTGCTTTCTGTAGGCGGTGTTTTCGGCAAGTTTTGCTCCCTCCTCGGCAACAAGCTTGCGAACCATTACAACATCATGGTTTTTAGCTTTTATTTCATTAAGCTGATCTAATGTCATTTCTCAGCGCCCTCCTCCTTGTATTCATCAAGAATTCCGGAAATCTGCTCCGGAGTAACTTTTCCGTAAACCTTATCGTTTATCATTATAACGGGGGCAAGGCCGCAGGCACCGACACAGCGGCAGGTATCTATACTGAATTTTCTGTCAGGGGTGCATTCGCCGGCTTTAATACCCAACTGCTTTTCGATTTCCTCAAGCACTTTATCCGCGCCTTTAACATAGCACGCAGTGCCGAGACAAACTGAAATTCTGTTTTCACCCTTGGGAGTAAGGCTGAACTGGCTGTAAAATGTTGTAACACCGTAAACCTCTGAAAGAGAAATTTCGAGTGCATCTGCAATCATTCTCTGTACCTCAATGGGAAGATATCCGTAAATATCCTGCGCATCCTGAAGCACAGGCATAAGGCGTCCCGGCACGTTTTCGTATTTTTTGAAAACTGCCTGTAATTCCTTTTCCTGTTCAGGTGTTCCCTCAAATTTGAGAGTCTCCATACTTTGTCCTCTTTTCTATTATGTATTTATATAAAATATTATATATAGAAGCGGTTTTAATCCACCAGTCAGCATTATACAACAAAAGGCTTTGTAATTCCATATTTATTTATAAAAATTTTTTAAAAATCAGATATAAAATAATGGGAATAATTTGTTAAAAATTACCCAAAAAAGTTAGTTAAATCAAACTAAGGAAAAGAATACATTTGCAGATACAAAAAACCCCGTAAAAATACGGAGTTTTTTTAATCAACAAGTCTGTTTGCATTTTCAATCAGCCCGGCAAGAGTACCCATGCCGCATTTTTCAATAATCGCCTTAGCGCCTTCGGCGTAAACAGGCGGCCGTGTGGTAAGGTTGTGACTGTCTGAGCCGATAAGATGGATTCTGCCCGATTCAAGATATTTAAAAAGACGCTTCTTTATTGAACGCGGAGCGTCCGCAAAGCTGCTTATATTGACCTGCGTAAGGCAGCCCAAATCAATAAAACTGTCGAGAAGAGAAGCGCTTTCCATAAGAGGACGGTATCTTTCAATGTGGGCAAGAATGGGCTTTACGCCGTAGTCACAGTTCAGATTCACAAGTCTGTCATAACTTGCAGATGAAAATTTGCTTGAAAAAGGATGTTCAATGAGAATATATTTTGAATTGCCGATGCACAGGTCTGACAAATTGTCATTTCCGAAAATATATTTGCTTATATAGACCTCTGC
>CANPXD010000052.1 GCA_947585615.1 uncultured Clostridia bacterium | reverse complement strand
AATCTCCGCTTGCCAAGATAACGGATTGGGTAAATACAAAATGTCCGCACTGCGGAGGGCCTGCTAAAAGAGAGACGGATACCATGCCGCAGTGGGCAGGTTCCTCATGGTATTTCCTCAGATATATGGATCCGTTCAATGATAACGCGCTTGCCTCAAAGGAGGCGCTGGAATATTGGTCTCCCGTTGATTGGTATAACGGCGGAATGGAGCATACAACGCTTCACCTTCTTTATAGCCGTTTCTGGCATAAATTCCTTTATGACATTGGAGTTGTGCCCACAAACGAACCTTATCAGAAACGCACATCGCACGGTATGATACTCGGTGAAAACGGCGAAAAAATGAGTAAATCACGCGGAAACGTTGTCAATCCGGATGAAATAGTGGATAAGTACGGTGCGGATACAATGCGTCTGTATGAAATGTTTATCGGTGATTTTGAAAAGGCAGCGCCTTGGAATTCAGACTCAATAAAGGGTTGTAAAAGGTTTGTTGAGCGTTTTTGGAATCTTCAGGAAATTGCGGTTGACGGCGATACGTACAGCGCAGAGCTTGAAGCCCTTATGCACAAGACGATTAAAAAGGTCACCGAGGATATAGACAGTCTAAAGTGCAACACGGCTATTGCGGCGATGATGACTCTTATAAACAAAATGTATGAAAAGGGAAGCGTTACAAAGGCAGAACTTAAAACGCTCACTATTCTTCTAAATCCTTTTGCTCCTCACGTTACTGAAGAAATGTGGGAGGTTATGAATTTCGGAGGTATGGCAAACGAGGCTGAATGGCCTGAGTTTGATGAGGAAAAAACCGTTGAGAACAGTGTTGAGATCGTTCTGCAGATTATGGGCAAGGTCCGTTCGCGCATAACGATTCCCACCGATATGCCGAAAGATGAGGTTATCGCTCTTGCCAAGGCAGATGAAAAAATTGCCGCCGCTATAGAAGGGAAGACAATCAAAAAGGAAATCTATGTTCCCGGTAAGCTTGTAAATATAGTTGCCGTATAATCTCGGATAATCTACGGATAATTTTAATATTTTCCTGAAAGGTAATTCACTCTTATGGGCAGTAAAAAGAAAATATATACAGTTGCGACTGCGCATCTGGACACAATATGGAGTTGGGATTTTGAAACAACGGTTTCAAAATATATTTACAATACGCTTGTTGATAATTTCAGGCTCTTTGAAAAATATCCAACATATAAATTCAACTTTGAAGGTTCTTACCGCTATGAACTGATGGAGGAGTATTATCCCGAGCAGTTTAAAAAGGTTAAAGAATATGTTGCGTCGGGAAGATGGAATGTCTGCGGCTCTGCGTTTGAAAACGGAGATACAAACATTCCGTCTCCGGAAGCTCTTTTCAGGAATATTCTGATTGGAAATTCCTATTTTGAAAAAAAGTTTGGTAAGAAAAGCACGGATATATTTCTCCCCGACTGCTTTGGCTTCGGTTGGGCGCTGCCGTCTATTGCGCATCACGCAAATTTAAAGGGCTTTACAACGCAGAAACTTGCATGGGGTTCCGCGTACGGTACTCCGTTTGACATCGGGAAATGGTACGGTGTTGACGGAGAGTATATTTATGCAAACTTGAATCCGCACGATTATTATTTCACACTGACTCAGCTTCGCAAGTGGGATTTTGTTCTTGACAAGCTCAGGGAAAATATGACCTTGATTGGACATACATATTTCACGGTATCGGCGACAGGGGCGGAGCTCCTGATGAAAAATCGGTTGCTTATGTAGAGAATGAAATTCAAAAAAATTCCGATGAGGATATTGAGGTTTACGCAGCGGCAGCCGATGAAATTTTCCGTGATATAGACAGCGGAATGACAGACGAGCAGCGCAATAAACTTCCCGAATGGAAAACGGAGCTTGTTATGCAGAATCACGGAGTCGGCGGATACACTTCACGTGCTGTCGGCAAACGGTGGAACAGACGCTGTGAAGAGCTTGCCGATATTGCGGAGAGAAACAGTGTGATTGCGTCTTATCTCGGCGCTGCCGATTACAATCGAGAAGTCATCACACGCTGTTGGAAACGTTTTATTGCCCACCAGTTTCACGATGATATGCCGGGAACATCTGTTCAGCGCGCATACAGAAGAAGCTGGAACGATTATGCTTTGTCGGCAAATCAGCTTGCGGGAGAACTTGAGGCATCTGCAGGAGCCATTGCAGCTCTTATGAAAACCGATTTTTGCAGCGGTATTCCCGTCGTTGTTTCAAACCCGATAGAGGCAGAGATATGCAGTGCTGTAAGAATGAATTTAGAAGGTATAAAGCAGCCGTATGTGCGTGTTTTTGACGACGGCGGCAAGGAAGTTAAAAGCCAAGTGAATTCGAGTGAAAACGGGGTTAAAGAGATTGTATTCATAGCTGAAGTCAAGAGTATGGGTATGCGCGTCTATGATGTGCGCCCGTCAAATGAGCCATGCAGGCTGAAAAGTGAGCTTTCCGTCAACACGGATAATGTTATGGAAAATCAGAAGTATATTGTTACCCTCAATAAAAAAGGCTGTATAAGCTCAATCCTTGATAAAACCATGGACGAGCAGGAGCTGCTCAAAGAACCCGTTTCGCTGGGATTATTTAAATATACAGGCTCTAAGGCTTGGCCCGCATGGGAAATGAATTATGCGGAGGCAGTCCGTGAACCTGACAGAATACCGTCGCTTGTTTCAGTCAGCATTATAGAAAACGGACCTGCAAGAGTGGCTTTCAAGGTTGTTCAGCAGGATAAAAACCGTTCGGTGTTCACGAATATAATTGCGCTCACGGACGGCGGGGAATGTGTGGAGGTCTACGCCGAAATAGAATGGCAGAGTCTCTGCACAATGGCAAAAAATAAATTTTCATTTACCTGTGAAAACGATGAGGCTTTGTTCGATTTGGGATTAGGCGCGATAAAGCGCGGCAATATGTCGGAAAAGCTGTTTGAAGTTCCTGCTCAGAAATGGGCGGATATAACAGACAGGGACGGCGGATACGGTGTTTCGGTAATAAGTGAATGTAAATACGGCTGGGACAAATCCGGTGATAACACGCTCAGAATGACTGTTCTTCATACGCCGTTAAAGAATTACAGAATAGACTCGATGCAGTCGATGATGGATATAGGCTTAAACAGGTATTCCTATGCAATTTTCAGTCACAGAGGAAAAGCGGGAGCGGAAACTCAGCTTGAGGCGCGAAAATTTATACAGCCAATGACGGCATATGCTGCGGAAAAACACAGCGGCTTTCTTGGAACTCACTACAGTTTCGGAAATATATCGGATAACAGAGTCATTATCCGCGCGGTCAAAATGGCGGAAGACAGCGACGAGATAATCGTTCGCTTAAATGAAGGCGCAAACAGCAGTATAGACAATTTTTCTCTTGCGTTCGGAACAGGAATCAAAGCGGCGCGCGAGGTTTACGCAAGCGAGGAGTTCAAAGCGGATGCCGAGGTTAAAGACGGCAGACTTTATACATCTTTTAAGCCCTACGAAATCAAAAGTTTTGCCCTGACGCTTCATGAAAGCAGCGTTATTGGCAAAAAGAGCAAATCCGTATCTGCTCATATTGAGTTTGACAAAAATATAATCACTTCGCAGGGCAGGAGCAATTCTGATTTTGATGTCAGTATTCCACGCGAGCTTATTCCTGAAACAATAAAAGTCAGAGGTGTTGAATTTAAAATTTCAAATGATGATAAAAACGCTTTTGTTATGAGCGGTCAGACGCTTAAAATCAACGAAAGCTCAGAAAGACTCTGCATTCTTTGCGCTTCTCTTAATTCTGACAAGACAGTGCAGTTTTATGTTGACGGAGAGCCTGTTGAAAAAAGCATACTTTCCGCAACAGAGAGATTTGCGGCATGGGATTTGCCCGACCTCGGCGACGCAGCCTATATTAAAAAGGGTAAACTCGGCTTTGAAGCCACGCATACACATACTAAGGGACAGGACAATATTGCAAAGGGGATGTATTTCTTCATCACGGAAATAGACGTAAAAGGAAAACAAACCGTTACATTCCCGGAAGACAGTGATATAGTTGTAATTTCCGTATCAGAAGTAAATTCCCGTGTTTCACCGCTGATTACTCCTGTTTTTGATTCGGTTGAAAACCGTGAGCAGACTTTCAGAATGACATTTGCTGAACTTATGCGCTATATCAGAAACAGATGCGTATGGAATTTGCAAGATAAGGATGGATTTATTTCAGATAAAAACAGAGGAAGAATATGAGTAGCTCTTTTGAAAAAAACTGGACGAATTACAATAACGGTTATTCTCTTTTTGACAATGATGTAAGCAGATTTATAGCTGTTGCTCCGTCAAAAAGCCAGTACCGTCTGTCAAGAAAGCCTTTTTACTGCTTTGTCCATTTCGGAATGAACACGGCAACCGGAAGAGAATGGGGCGCAGGAACAGAAACGGTTTCGGATTTCACTATAAAAAGAATAAAACCCGACCAATGGGTAAGCGCCGTTAAATCAGCAGGAGCAAGCGGCATAATTCTCACCTGTAAGCATCACGACGGCTTTTGTTTGTGGCCGACCGAATACAGCTCATTTTCCGTAAAATATACAGATTATAAGGGAGATATAGTTAAAGAGGTATCCGACGCCTGCCGCAGAGGCTCAATAGATTTCGGCATTTATCTTTCTCCGTGGGATATGCACGAGCCGACCTACGGCACGCCTGATTATAACGACTATTTCTGTAATCAGCTTACCGAACTGCTCACAAATTACGGTGAGATAAGCGAGGTTTGGTTTGACGGTGCAAAGGGCGCAGGTGCGCGGGAATTTGAATACGACTGGGAAAGATACTATCAGCTTATAAGAGAACTTCAGCCGGACGCGAATATTGCCATTTGCGGCCCTGACATTCGATGGGTCGGAAATGAGGGCGGAAAAACAAGGAAATCCGAATTTTCCGTTGTTCCGGCTTATCTCAAAAATGCGGAGGCAGTTTCCGAAAAAAGTCAGCACACTGAGAAAAACGCAGGAAAAATGCAGCGGCTTACCTCAAAGGACGAGGATCTCGGCAGCAGAGCAGTTCTTTCCAAAAATGCTTATCTCTGCTGGTATCCTGCAGAGGTGGATGTTTCAATCCGTAAAGGCTGGTTCTGGTCAAAGGATGAAAACAGAACTGTAAAAAGTCCGCGAAAGCTCTTTAAAATTTATCTGGATTCCGTGGGCAATAACTGCACTTTGCTGTTGAATGTTCCGCCGACTTCAAAAGGCGTCTTCCATCAGAAAGATGTAAGAGCGCTAAAGGGACTCGGCAGAAAAATAAACGAGATGAATGCGTATCCCATTCTTGTTGAAAAACTTGGTAAACTCACCAAAAATGACGGATATATTGATTTTACGTTCGATCGTTTAAAGAAACTCCGATATGTTATTCTTAGTGAGGATATTCGCCTGTCCCAGCGTGTTGAGGCTTTTGACATTTTTATAAAAAAACCGAACGAAAAATACAAAAAAGTCGCTTCGGGAACAATAATCGGCTCACAAAGAATCATAAAACTGCGCGCTAAAAAATGTATAGGCGCAAGGCTCGTTATACGCCAGAGCAGAAGTAATCCCGTAATTTCCGAAATCGGATTTTACGAATAATTAAAGGGGATACCTCACAAAGATGAGGCATCCCCTGTTTGCTTATAAAGGTAATTTTTCGATAAGCCATCCGAGCATATCAATATTCGTTTTGCAGAGGTCTTTGTATTTGTCGGACTTTGAAAAAAACGCAATGCAGACAGTCTGAATCGCGTAGACAACATACGGCAGGGCTTTCATTTCCTCATCGGAAAGGTGATTGACACGGTTGTATCCCACAATTATATTTTTAAATATGGTAAGCCATTCATCGTTGTTTACCGTGTCATTTGAAAATGTTTCCGAAAGGATGGACGTTGCGGCATAGCAGATGTCAAAGATTTTTACATTTACCTCAGCCAGGTCAAAATCAATAAATCCGCAAAATACTTCGTTTCTGATAAGTATATTAGACGGATTTATATCGCGGTGGATAAGTTGCTGCGGCAGACTGTCGTATAGGGACTGTAAATTATCGGAGAGCTTTTCAGCAAAACCGTTCGGCAGAGAAACAAACCCTTTTATTTTTTCAAGAGACGAAACGAAATCTCCGAAAAAATCCGCCTCGGGATAATCCCTCTTGTCAATTTTATTCAATGCAATGTGGAGCTTTGCGATGCTCTCACCGATTTTAAAAGCGCGTGCAGGATTCTTATAAATATAGCTGCATTTTAATGGACAGCCGCTGATACGTTTTGTCAGGAAAAAATAAAGCTCGCCGCTTTGCAGATAATCCGTTCCGTAAACAGTTTTTACAGCCAATGATGATTCAAACCCCTCATTGGAAAGAGCCTTTGCAATGGCGATGTTATTTTTGATTTTCATCAAATCGGGAGTGTATTTTATAACATAGTCATTGCCGACATAAAATGTGTTTTCGTTTTGCCTGCCTGTGTTTATGCTGAAAACGTTAGAAATGTCTCCGTAATTAATGTCCCAGCCGGATAAAATTTTTTTAATTTCTTTTTTGGAAATCAAGATATGTTCCTCCTCTAAAATGTTGATTCTGTAAGGTTTTTCACCTTTACACCGTTTCGTAAATTCGGAGGGAGAACAGCCGTATTCATTTTTGAACGCCTTGTAAAAGCCGGCATACGTTTCAAAGCCGTAACGAAGAGCCGAGTCAATTTTTACAGTGCCGTTGGCAATATCATAAACAGCGTGAATCAGCTTTCGCCGTGTAATATACTGCGCCGGCGGCATACCGACAAATGCTTTAAATATTTTGCAGTAATGCGCATAAGAGTAGCCGGCGGCCCTGCAAAGTTCGTCTGCCGTTATTTCGGCTTTCAGATTATTTTCGATATAATCAAGGCTTTTCTGGATAATTTCCCGTCTGTTCATTATTTTCCTCCTTTCAATCAACATCTGCAGATGCAATATCATAATAGCATATCTATTTTTAAAAACATTTCCTCTTTAATCAAAAAAGCAGCCAACTAAATATTGACTGCTGATTAAACTTGATTTTATGTTGATTACAAATTAAAAATCCACTTCTTTCATTATACTTTTATAAAATTCGTCTGTGTATTTGTTCATTTCACTGCACATTTGCTGTGTTTCGGGCAGAAAGCATCTGCTTTGGTTTAACACGCTCTTTTTCATAAATTCAAGAGTCTCATTAAGTGTTTGCCCTCTGACGGAGCCTGTTATCAGCGTTTTTACAACCGCGTATGTTTTTCCTCCTTCAAGAATATGAGCGTCGTGAAGAATTTTCCCCTCAATCGTTTCGGGCGTTTCACAACGCTGTGACTCCCAAGCGATTTTTATTATCAAATCAACATCTTCATCGCAAAAGCCGTGTTCTGCAAGCCATTGCCTGATACGATTCTCATCGCTGTAAATGAAACCGTGAAAGCACATTGCGAGCATAAGATATTTGTAATTAACGGTATAATTGCCCAGTTTTAAAATTTCGTCCGTTTTTTTCTTAATGAGTTCAATATGCCGCATATTGTGCATAATATCCTTGTTTTTATAATACGGCGATATGAATTGTTCAATCTCGTTTTTATTTATCTTCATACCGATTCCTTTCTAATGTGATCGTAAATTTTTTCAATGCACGTATGCGTCAATGTTGTTTTGAAAGAATTTTGCTGCTTCTTCCTTGATTTTTTCCGTATTTTTTCGCGTAATCGGGATTTAAAAAAATCTTTGAATGCCGTATGTCTTAAAAGTTTCAGCTTTTAGGGCAGACATAAATGATACGCAGGAAGCTTTTCGCTTCCGTTGTAATCCAATGTCTCTCTATCTTTAATACCCTTCTATGGCATTTTGATTTTTTGCTTTACATCAAAAACCATTTTTCCATAATGGATTATACGGCTCTGCAACCGATTTTTCATATGAATATATTATCTTTTGTTTTACAATTGGAATAGGTTTATGCTCATTTATATTTATCAGATAAATATTTATTTATAATTTAAAGCTTTGTTTATTCTGTTGAGTACATTCTTTTTGTTCGCGCTCCAAAGGGGAGCAATCAAATCTTTTTTTGCGCCGTCGCCGGTGAGGCGGTGAATTACGATGTTGTTCGGGATTATCTCAACGCACGACTTGATTATATCAATATATTCTTCCAAGGAAAGCACATTGAATTTTCCGCTTGAATATTCCTTTTCGAGATCTGTGCCTTTGAGAACGTGCAAAAGCTGGAGTTTTATTCCGTCAATTCCGCTTTTGCAGACATAATCAACTGTTTCAAGTATATCTTTCTTTGTTTCTCCGGGCAGACCGATTATTATATGAACAACGGTATTGATGCCTGCGCTTTTAAGGCTTATAACGGCACGGTCATACACGTCAAGTTCATATCCTCTGAGAATATAATCGGCTGTTTTCTTGTGGATTGTCTGAAGTCCGAGTTCAACGAAAACAGGTTTTATTTTGTTCAGTTCGGAAAGCAGGCTTATCACTTCGTCAGGCAGGCAATCCGGACGTGTTGCTATTGAAACTGCGACTATGTCGGGGTGTGTCACCGCCGCAAAAAATCTGGAACGCAAAATGTCAATCGGAGCATACGTGTTTGTAAATGCCTGAAAATAAGCGATGTATTTTCCGTTTTTCACTTTGTTTTTAACGCGCTCTTTTCCTTTTTCTATCTGCCGGGTTACGGAAAGAGCGGGACTTTCCGCAAAATCTCCGCTGCCGCCCTTTGAACAAAAAATGCAGCCTTTACTGCCGAGCGTTCCGTCTCTGTTCGGGCAGGTAAAGCCCGCATTTATGCTTATCTTGTAGATTTTGCAGCCGAATGTGTCGCGCAAATACTGATTAAAGCTGTAATATTTCATCCGCAATATTAAAAAATTCCTCTGTGTTTACACCGTTTGAACACATATAAGATCGGACAAGTGAGCAGTCGATATTCTCTTTGTTCAGCGTTTGGCAGATTCCGCCTGCCTCATTGAGTATTACGGTTGCGCCTGCAAAATCCCACGGGCGGAGTATCATTTCGTAATAGAGATCAGCCTTGCCTGCCGCTACACAGCATATGTCAAGTGCCGCAGAGCCGCTTCGTCTGATTTCTATGCAGTGATGAAACACCTGCTCGGTTAGTCTGAATGTTTTTTCGATAAGTTCGTGTTCATAAGGGCAAGTGCCGAAAAGGACGAGACTGTGCTGCAAATCACAGTCAGAGACGTGTATTCTTTTACCGTTTAGATATGCTCCGCCGCCTTTTTCGGCACAGTACATATTATTTAAATCCGGATCAAGTACCGCGCCCATAATAAGCTCCCTGTCCTTTGCAAGGCCGACTGATATTGCGCTGTGCTGATAACCCTTTATAAAATTTGTTGTGCCGTCTATCGGGTCGATTATAAAGCAATAGCCGTCCGACAGTTCTTTTTTTCCGTCTCCCTCTTCTCCGAGAAACGAACAGCCGGGAATAAGCTTTGACAGTTCGTCAAAAAGAAAATCCTGAATTATTTTATCATATTTTGTAACAAGATTTACTTCTGTCCCCTTATTTACAATTTCAAGATTTCCTGAGGCGCTTCTGTATATTTTTCCTGCCGCTTTCACGGTTTCAACTATTTTATCAAGCAAATTCATCACCAAAATTATTTTATCATAAAATTTTCAATATTCAATATAATTTAATATGTTTGTTGCTGTTGTTATCGCAAAAATCGCAGAAAAGATACTGCGCCTTTTTCGCAGAGGGGCAACAACTCTGCCGGGAAGGATTGCGTTGTTTTTCAAAAAAGATGTTCTTGAAAAAATGTCGGAAAATGTAAAAATAATTATGGTGACCGGCACGAACGGCAAAACAACTTCCGCAAGAATAATAGAGGAGGGGCTGAAAAAAAGCGGAAAAAGCTATTTTATGAACCGTTCGGGAGCAAATCTCATAACCGGAATTACAACCGCTTTTATAGTAAATTCCGATATTTTCGGCAGGTGCAGAAAGGATTTTGCACTTCTTGAATGTGATGAAAATGCGCTTAAAAAGGTAAGCCTTTATCTCAAGGCTGATATTCTGCTTGTCACAAACATTTTCCGCGATCAGCTCGACAGATACGGAGAAGTTTCATCAACACTTGCCGCCATAAAGACAGGCGCCGAAAATATGCCGCGCTGCAGGCTTGTTTTAAATGCAGACGATCCGCTGACATACAGTTTGTCCCGTCTTTCAAACACATATTATACATATGGTATAAACAAATCAATTCAGATGGGAGGAAGAGGCGATGCTGATTACTGCCTTTTTTGCGGGAATCAGTATAAGTATGCCTACAAAACGTATAGCCATCTCGGTTCATTTCGCTGTGACAAATGCGGCTACAAAAGGGAAAATCCGATTTTCAGCGTTGAAGAAATTATGGAAACGCAGGCTGACTATTCTTCCGTTTTTGCAAACCTCAACGGCAGGAACGCATTGTTAAAAATCAATCTCGGCGGTATTTATAATATTTACAATTCCATAGGTGCCGCAGCAGTTTTATCCGTTGCCGGATGCGGTGTTTCGGTAATCGAAAACGCACTTTCAGGCTTCGGAGGGGCTTTTGGGAGAATGGAAAATTTCGGAAAAACACGGATGTTGCTTGTTAAAAATCCCGCCGGTTTTACGCAGACCATGAATTATATTTATCCTCTTGAAATCAAAAACCTGATTTTTGTGCTCAACGATAAGGATGCAGACGGCAGAGATGTTTCATGGATATGGGATGCCGAAATCAAACTCAGCGAAAAAGTACAGAATGTATATACATTTGGTATACGCTCCGGAGATATGGCACTCCGTCTTAAATACGAGGGATACTTTCCGAGAATCATTGAAAGCTACGAGCAATTTTACGCTCTGACAGATGAAGAAAACACCGTTATAATACCAACCTATACCGCAATGATGGCACTCAGACCGTATCTTGCGCAGAAATACAAAAAGGATGAATTCTGGAAATGACATTGAAAATAGCTCATCTTTATCCCGATTTGCTCAATTTGTACGGTGATACGGGAAATGTACTCTGTCTTGAAAAAAGACTGCTGTGGCGTGGTATTGACTGTATAACGCAGCGTATGATTTCCGGCAGAACATATGATTTTGACGACTGCGATATTATTTTTATCGGCGGCGGACAGGATTTTGAGCAAACGCTTGTTCTAAGGGAATTGAGCCGCGGAACAGACCTAAGCCTGAAAAAAGCTGTTGAAAATGAGACTGTTGTGCTTGCGGTCTGCGGAGGCTTTCAATTACTCGGCAAATACTATAAAACGTATACGGGCGATGTTATGAATTTTACGGGCGTGCTTGATTTTTACACAATAGGCGGTGAAAAACGCCTTATAGGAAATTATGCCTTTAAGACTGAGGAAAAAATCAGAATACTCGGCTTTGAAAATCATTCGGGCAGAACGTATCTCGGCGGTAATCTGCGTCCGCTCGGAAAAATTATAAAAGGTTACGGAAATAACGGCAGAGACAAAACGGAGGGCGTACGTTACAAAAATACATTCGGGACATATTGCCACGGTCCTATACTGCCGAAAAATCCCGATTTTGCCGATATGCTTATTGAAAGGGCACTTATAAGAAAATACGGCCAAGCGGAACTGTATTCTCTTGACAACAGCATAGAACTTCTTGCAAGAAGACAGGTTACAGGACTCTATATATAAATTTTCTTTAAAATGTTAAATTTTTCTTGATTTATCTGTTTTTATATGTTAATATTATTCAGCATTCGCAAGAATACGCACATCGAATTCTTAATCCCAAGGTGAATCTTTGTGGGGTTTTGCCATAGGATTCGGTGGAGGAAAAACCTTAAAGGAGGAAAAACAATGGCAAACGTAGTTTCTATGAAACAGCTTTTAGAAGCAGGTGTTCATTTCGGACACCAGACAAGAAGGTGGAATCCCAAAATGGCAGATTACATCTTCACGGAGCGCAACGGAATTTATATTATCGACCTTCAGAAAACAGTTAAGAAGCTCGATGAAGCCTATATGTTCGTTCGCGACCTTGCCGCAGAAGGCGGTTCAATCATCTTTGTAGGCACAAAGAAGCAGGCTCAGGAGTCTGTTAAGGAAGAGGCGGAGCGCTGTGCGATGCCGTATGTAAACGCACGCTGGCTCGGCGGTATGCTTACAAACTTCAAAACAATCCGCGGTCGTGTTGCACGTCTTGCGCAGCTCAAAAAAATGCAGGAGGACGGCACATTTGAGCTTCTTCCGAAGAAAGAAGTCGCGGGTCTTGAACTTGAAATTGAAAAGCTTGAAAAGTATCTCGGCGGTATCACCGAAATGAAAAAAGTACCCGAAGCAATGTTTATTGTTGATCCGCGCAAGGAGAGAATTGCCGTTTCGGAGGCAATCAAGCTTGGTCTGCCGATTGTAGCTATCGTTGATACAAACTGCGATCCCGATGAAATTGATTATGTAATCCCCGGAAATGACGATGCAATCCGTGCCGTTAAGCTTATTGCAGGCGCAATTGCAAACGCTGTTATTGAAGGCCGCGACGGTCAGGATGTGGCAGAGGAAACTGCCGAAGAGGAAACCGAAGCTGTTGAGAAAACTGCCGAATAATAATAGATATACCGAATTTATTTTAATATAGTTTTGGAGGAATAATAATGTCATTTACAGCACAGGACGTTAAGGCTCTTCGTGAGAAGACCGGCGTTGGTATGATGGAATGTAAAAAGGCTCTTACCGAGGCAAACGGAGATATGGACAAGGCTATAGACGTACTTCGTGAAAGAGGGCTTGCCGCAGCTCAAAAAAAGGCGGCAAGAATTGCGGCGGAAGGCGTTGTGCTTTCCTATGCAGACGCTGCGGCCGGCAAGGGCGTTGTAATTGAGGTCAATTCAGAAACAGACTTCGTTGCTAAAAACGAAAAGTTTGTTAATTTTGTTACAGACTGTGCAAAAACGGTTATCGCATCAGGTGTTTCAACAGTCGAGGAGCTTGCGGAAGCTGAGTATATGGGAACCGGGAGAACCGTTACCGAAACGCTCAACGACCTTATCCTTTCGATCGGTGAAAATATGAAAATCCGCCGTTTTGAGGTTATGGACGGTGTTGTTTCCACTTATGTTCACGGCGGCGGCGCTGTAGGCGTAATGGTTGGTTTTGATGTTGACGATAAGTCAAAGGCGGCAGATCCCTCTTTTGATGAGATGGGCAAAAATGTTGCAATGCAGATTGCCGCTATGAATCCTGCTTATCTTGACGAGGCTTCCGTGCCTGCCGATGTTATCGAGCATGAAAAGGGAATCCTTGCAGCTCAGATGAAGGAAGATCCTAAGATGGCTTCAAAGCCCGAGGCTGTTCTTCAGAAAATCGCAGCAGGCAAAATGGGCAAGTATTATAAAGAAAACTGCCTTGTTGAGCAGGAATTTGTACGTTCAGACCTTTTCCAAGGCTCTGTTAAGGGATACATTGATTCAGTAGCAAAACAGCTTGGAACGCAAATCAAGGCTAACGGCTTTATCCGTATGACAAGAGGCGAAGGCATTGAAAAACGCCAGGAAAACTTTGCAGAGGAAATCGCAAAGCAAATTAACGGCTAAGACTTTTCCAAAAATTTCAAAATAATTGGATTTAAACGGCTTAAAACCAAAGGGTTTAAGCCGTTTTTTCATATTTATTTCTTTTGAGGCAAAATTTACTGAATTATCATAAAATATCGTAACTTTTCGTATCGTTTTGAGGCAAAATTGAGGCAAAAATTGAGGCAAATCAAAACCAAATAATCTTCTGCAAAGTTGCCTCAAAAATAACATATATCAAACATTCTAAATAATAAGGTGTGTAAGTATAGAAATATAACTGCCCACCTTTCTTTTTTACTCAAAAAAAGAAAGGAGATAGTATAAGAATAATTATGACTGTATCCTTATAGATTGTATGCTCTCTTTGAGTATGGTAACGATTAATTTTTTTGCGGTGGCAAGGATATGGAAACAGAGGTAATACTGCCGGACTTCGGGGACAAGCAGGAGCAGCGCCCTATCGGGATATGGGGGGTGCGGGTATCCGGTGGACACCTCTGCCGAAGGCAGAAGCACCGGCCGAGCCGTCGAAGTTGTTTACAACGATTTGATTTACAACTAATGCCTGCCCATAGGAAAATGCCGCTGTCAACCGATGGCGGTATTTCTCGTATTCAGAAAAAACGTACAGACAAGGTAGTTATTTTTATTTGAATTTTCGAGCGAAGATCTTGAAAAATGAAGGGGGTTGTGGTATCATAAATTATGAATTTGTATGCTCAAGAGAAAGGGGTGCGCCTATTATGAAGAAAAACAAATTGGTTGCGCCTGTTTTGAAGTGGGTAGGTGGCAAAAGGCAGTTAATTGAGACTTTTTCCCCATTACTACCAAAGAGAGTTTTATCATATTGTGAACCATTTGTTGGTGGTGGAGCGTTGTTTTTCCACCTACAGCCCAACACGGCATATATCAATGATATTAACCCAGATTTAATCTGTGTTTACACCGTAATAAAAGACAAAATTGATGAACTTGTCGAGGAATTGAAGCAATATAAGAATGAGTCTAACTTTTTCTATTCTGTTCGTGACTGGGATAGAGATAAGCAAAAATATGATTCACTGACTGATGTTGAAAAGGCTGCTCGAATTTTATATTTGAACAAAACCTGCTATAACGGTCT
>CANPXD010000051.1 GCA_947585615.1 uncultured Clostridia bacterium | reverse complement strand
TGGTTCGGAATAGTGTAGTGCTGGCGGTCTATCTCTTGTTTTCGGTTGCTTGCTTCCTTACCGTACATGAGCATTTCCGCCGGGAATGTCAAGTCTTCGGTAGGAAGTACCTGCTGCATAGATTATTGTCTTTCCGTCAAGTGTTTTGCCGTTCTTGAAACTGACAGTGTAAAAACCGTCTGAGCGTGAAATTGAAACTGCCTCTCCTACATAAAACTCTGCACCGAATTTTTCTGCGTGTTCACGGAATTTTTCACCCAAATCATAGCCGCTAATTTCAGGTAAACCAAGATAGTTGTCAACACATTCGCTGACTGCAATCTGTCCTGTGCCGGCATAATCCTTTTCAACGACAATCGATTTGAGCCGTGCACGGCTTGCATATACCGCCGCCGAAAGCCCCGCCGGACCACTGCCGATTATTATAATATCATACATATGCTATTCCTCTATTATAAGCTCTTCTTTTTCAGCATTATCGCCTTGTATTTTAAAAGAATTAAGTATAGGATTTTCTCTATCCATAAGCGACAGAATCATATAACTTGCTTTGCTGTCATAAGCAAGCCGCTTATCCTCATCTGATGGTCTTGATGGTGATTCGGGATGTGAATGCCAGTTGCCTAAAGGTACAAATCCGTTTGTACGCATATCCTTGACCGCCGTAAGCTGTTCTTTGGGATCAAGTGAAAAATGCTCATTGGACTGGTCAATATTGGTGAGAAGATAAACCTTTTCAATAACTTTATTTGCTCCATCACCACTAATCACTCCCGCAATAAGCCCGCAAGCCTCGTTTGGCAGTTCTTTTTCAGCATGAGCAAGCATTTTTAGATAATCAGATTTTTTCAGCTTAATCATAATACACCATCACATTCTGCCTGTTCATAATCAATAAGCTCTGTAATAGTAGGGTTATCTCCGCAGACTGCACAATTGTGAGTATCAGTTGGCAGCTTAATTTTATGAAACTCCATATTGATTGCATCGTAGGTAAGCAAATATCCCGTCAGCAAATCTCCTATTCCGAGAATATACTTGATAGCCTCCATTGCCTGAAGACTGCCGATCACACCGCCCATTGCACCAATTACGCCTGCCTGCTTGCAGGTAGGAACAGCGTCTTTTGGCGGAGGATTTTTAAACACACAGCGATAGCACGGTCCCTGCCCCGGAACATATGTCATAAGCTGTCCCTTAAAGCGAATAATTCCTGCGTGTGAAAACGGTTTTTTTGCCATTACGCAGGCGTCATTTATAAGAAATTTTGCAGGGAAATTATCCGTACCGTCTATTATAAAATCATAATCCTTTATGAGATCCATTATATTATCGCTTGAAACAAAGGTACGATATGTATTTACTGTAACATCAGGGTTCATAGCCTCCATAGTTTCCTTAGCAGACAGAACCTTCGCTTTGCCTACATCATTTGTAGAATGAATGATCTGTTTCTGTAAATTTGAGAGATCAACCTCATCAGCATCGACAATCCCAATGGTTCCAACGCCTGATGCTGCCAGATACATTGCGGCAGGTGCACCTAATCCTCCGGCACCGATTATAAGAACACTTGAATCAAGCAGTTTTTTCTGTCCCTTTGCGCCTACCTCTTTTAAAATGATATGGCGTGAGTAACGTTCAAGCTGTTCGTTTGTAAATGCCATTAATGACCGCCTCCCATAAAATAAAGAAATTCCACGTTGTCGCCGTCATTGATAATTGTGGATTCAAATGCTCCTCTGTCGACAAAGTCGTCGTTTATTGTTACCGTAACGTATTCCGGTGTTTCAACGTCCTCAAGCTCAATGAGCTTAGCAACATTGATCCCGTACTCGTATTCCTTTTGTACTCCTGCAACTGTAATTGTCATCGTTCATTCTCCTAACTGTAAATTATTAATGGTTTCTATTAATTCTTCTTTTTTAACTGCCCCTGAAAGTCTCGATACTTCGCTACCGTTTTTGAAAAACAAAATTGTCGGCGCAGACTGTATCTCATACTTTTCAGCCAGCTCGCTGTCAAAATTTATATTGATTTTAACTACCTTTATATTGTCCGAAAGTGTATCTTCAATTTCTGCCAACACAGGCGAAAGCCTTTTGCACGGTACACAGCTGTCTGAGTAAAAATCCGCCAGAACTGTAGTCTCTGACTGCAAAACCTCGGTATCAAAATTGTCTGCATTTACTCTAACCGACATTCTAATCACCAACCTTTTTTACAATCAGATTATATGTACCGTCCTCATTGTCAATCAGCTTTAAAATCTGATGACCTTCTTCCTTAATACTTCTCGGAACATTCTGCACAGGCTCGCCATCATTCATTTTTACAGATAAAATCTGTCCGTCGTAAAGCTCTTCAAGTGCAACCTTTGCCTTTACAAATGTTGTCGGACATACCACGTCGGTGATGTCCACAGTATCATCAATCTTAAAATCAGCCATTATTATACGCCTCCAGAATTTCTTCTTTAAATTTTTCTTTGCCTATTCGGCCTATAGTAAACTTGAAACGCTCTCCTGCATTTGCATTGTCGTCGAAAAACTGAATAGCTGCGTCGCAAACCTCCATTAGCTTATCGTGGTTATCAATAAACGGAATAATCGTCTCGCCTTTGCTTATGCTGTTTCCAAACAGTCCTCCGAACGAAACTATGTATCCGTGTACTGCGTCCCACGCCTCGGTAGGACAAGCCTTTAGACATCTTCCGCAGTAATTGCACTTCTCCTTATCCAGAACTATTTTTCCGTCAATAAGCGAGAGCGCCTCAGTTCGGCAGGCTTTAACGCACACACCGCATTGAATACAATCGCTTTCACGCCAACTAACCTTGATTCCGCCTTTAATTCCAAGGTCGTTTTCCTCTGCTTTAAGACAGTTGTTCTGACAGCCCGTTATGCCAAACTTGAACTTGTGCGGCAGTTCCCTTGCAAAATACCTGTTATCAAGCTCTTTGGCAAGTCCGTAAGTGTCAATACATCCGCTCGGGCAAATCGCCTCGCCTTGACACGCCGTAACGGTACGCACTCTCGGTCCGCAAACGCCGGGTTCTACTCCGCCCTCACCGAGAGCCTTTTTAACTTCGTCTATATCGTCAAGCTTGATAAACGGAATTTCTACGCTTTGTCGAGAGGTCAAATGAACATGACCGTCCCCGAACTTTTCGGCAACCTCAGCAATTTTTGCAAGTTGAACCGCAGAAAGGTTTCCGCCGACCACACGCAGTCTTAGCGAAAAATTATTCTTTTGCTTTTGTCTCATAAATCCGCCCTTTTTAAGGGTAGCATAATCTATTGCCATAATCATAATCTCCTATATGTAATATAATGCCTGACTGAAATCATTGATCAGATCTTCAATATCCTCTATCCCGACGCTTATTCTGATGGTATCCTCGAAAACTCCTGCATTGATTTTCTGCTGCTCGGTAGAGTGAGCATAAATAGTGCTGGCAGGGTGAATCACAAGAGTTCTTATATCTCCTATATTTGTAGCGTTTATTGCAAATTTAAGATTATTTATCAGCTTAAATGCACTCTCCTTGCTCCCTGTTTGGATTGTAAGGATCGCTCCGCCCTTTCCTCCGAACTGTTTCTGAACCAAATCATAATACTTGCTTGATTTCAGAGCAGGGTAATTAACGTCAATGCCGTCCACCGTTTCAAAATACTCTGAAAGACGTAAAGCGTTATTGCAAAGACGCTCCATTCTCAGACCCAGTGTTTCAAGTCCTATAGAATTTAAAAAAGCATTCATCGGTGCAAGACAACAGCCCACATTCCTCCAAATACCGTTTCTAAGCTTAGCTAAATAAGCAAATTTTCCGTATTTCTTATATTCTTCCAACACCTTATACCTTGCGGTATCCCATTTGAAATTTCCACTGTCAATAATTATTCCGCTAATTGAATTTCCGCTGCCGTTTATGTATTTTGAAGAGGAATGTACAACAATATCCGCACCGTAATCAAACGGATTTATAAGATACGGGGTAGCAGTTGTGCTGTCCACAATAAAAGGGACACCCTTGCTATGAACAAGCTCTGACACACTCTTTAAATCCACAACGTCAAGTCGGGGATTTCCGATAAGCTCAGCAAAAACCGCCTTCGTATTATCATTGATTAGTGGTTCAACTTCCTCCGCAGTAACATTATTTACAAACTTGGTTTTAATTCCGAATGCCAATAAATCACCGAACAAATCTATCGTTCCGCCGAACAGCGAAGAACCTGCAATAATTTCATCGCCTGCCTCAAGAATATTCAGTAATGACATTGTAACAGCAGCCATTCCCGATGAACAGGCAACTGACCCTATTCCCTTTTCAAGAGCAGATATTTTCCTTTCAAACGATTCGACGGTCGGATTGCTTATTCTTGTGTATGCAAAACCTGATGCCCTATTATTAAATACTTTTTCCAGTTTCTCAGCAGTCTCAAACCCAAATGCACTTACCTGATATATCGGTTCAATGGTCGCACCGTTTTTATCTGCTTGAGATACGCCATGCAACAAAGCAGTATTAAATTTCATTTTATAATCACCTATTTCAACTCACAATCCAAGACATTCTACGGCTGTTTTTGAATATTATAAACCACTTATCCTAGTAAGTCAATAGGTTTAATAGAAATTAAATATTTATTAATATTTAGCCGTAATAAAGCTATTGCAAAATTTAAAATTGTATGATATAATAACTACTAATACAATATGTTTTATATGAATTAAAATTAGTTTGGGGTGAATTGCAGCCTTACAAAAGGCACGTAAACATTATGAAAGTTTCAACAAAAGTAGAATTCGGAATAATTGCTCTTGCAGACATCGCAATAAATTCCAATAACGGCAAGGCGGTTTCTATTGCAGGTATATCAGAACGTCACAATATTTCCGCAAAATATCTTGAGCACATACTTATTGCGCTTAAACAGGCAAATCTTATACGAGGTCAAAAAGGAGCCCGAGGCGGATATGTTCTGGCAAGACCGTCTGACAAAATCACTTTCTTTGATATAATAAATGCGCTTGATATAACAATTCTAAGCGGTTCTTATATTGATGATTCGCAGGATAATTCTAGTTTCAAAACAACGGTCAACGAATGTTTGTGGGATAAAATGAATTTATATTTACAGGATTTCGTAAAAAAAATCACTCTTGCTGAGGTTGCTGAGCAATGCCTTACTGCAAATAGTGAAAACGAATATATGTATTATATATGAATTTTAGAAAAACGCTATGCGGTCAATTTGCAAAATTAACTATTAGTTAATGACTTTTCTGATGTTTTGTTTTATATTTATTAAGGAATTCGGAGGCAACCGACAATGGGATATTTTCCTTTTTTTGTTGATATAGAAAACCTTAGTTGTTTGATAATCGGCGGCGGAAAAGTAGCACTTAGAAAAGTTGAAAAGCTTTCACCATTTGGAGTAAAGATCAAAGTAGTTTCCATTGAAGTCTGCAAAGAGATTTCTGATAATCAAAAAATTGAAATCATACGCAGAAAATTTGCACCATCAGATCTTGACGGTGCAGATTTTGTAATATCAGCCACAGGAGATGAAAATGCAAACAATGAAATTTTCCGTCTTTGCAAAGAAAGAAAGATCCCAGTAAATACGGTTGACGACAAGGAAAAATGCACTTTTCTTTTCCCTTCTCTCGTCTGCTCGGATGATATAACCGTAGGAATTTCTACGGGGGGAAAAAGTCCGCTTTTTGCCAAATATTTCAGAGAGCGGATTGAACAGCTCTTAGATGAAACAAATCTTGAAGCAGTGAGTATTTTGGGAAAATACCGCCCGCTTATTAAAGAAAAAATCCCAACACAGCAAAAAAGACAGGCGGTACAGGAAAAACTGCTTGAAATGCTTCTCGGCGGAAAAACCGATGACAAGCAAATAAAAACACTTATAGAGGAATTTATATAGATGAGACTTAGAATAGGTACACGAAAAAGCAGACTGTCCATAGCGCAGACTGACTTAAAAATAAATTTCCCGAAATTGAAACTGAAATTGTACCCATCACCACAAAAGGCGATATACTGCTGAATACTCCGCTGTCTGATATCGGAGGAAAAGGTGTATTCATCGGGAAAATCGAAGATGCTTTACAATCGGGAAAAATTGATATAGCAGTTCACAGCGCAAAGGATTTGCCGTACCTGCTTAGCGATGGGCTGGAAATATCAGCAGTTCTGCCCAGAGGTGATTTTAGAGACGTACTTGTAACTATGCCTCAGACCGAATACAATTCTCAAACTGCGTTTACCGTAGGAACAGGAAGTCTTCGCAGACTAATGAATTTTGCCCGTCTTTATAAAAATGCTTCTTTTGCGGACATTCGAGGAAATGTTGACACAAGACTTAACAAGCTTGCCTGCGGAGAGTATGACGGAATTATTGTTGCCGCCGCAGGACTTGAACGTCTGGGAATAACTGAAGCCGACGGCTGGAAGTTCCGTTTTTTTGACAGTGACGAATCTATGCCTGCTCCATGTCAGGGAATTATAGCACTAGAGTGTAAATCAAAATCTTATGTATCAGAAATTGTACAGTCAGTTACTCATAAGGAAACTCAGATATGCTTTGAAGCAGAGCGTGAGATAGTAACACTTCTTAACGGAGACTGCTCTGTACCGCTTGGGGCATTGGCAATACATAAAGACGGAAAGGTCACATTAAAAGCGTCTGTAGATCCGAATAGAGTAATATCCAAAGCGTCGGATATTTCACAAATTAAACAGCTTGCAAAGGAGCTGGTTTCACAGCTATGAGAATAAAAGGAAAGGTATTTATTATCGGAGCAGGCTGTGCAGAATACGATCTTATCACTCTGCGTGGAATGAGAGCCTTAAAGCAATGTGACACAGTTGTTTTTGATTCTCTTACAGATATGAGACTTTTGGATTTTATCCCAAAAGGTGCAGAAAAAATCTACGTAGGAAAACGTGCAGGAAGTCATACCATTCCTCAGGAGGAAATTAACAAGATACTTATTTATAAGGCTTTTGAGGGAAAAACCGTTGCACGGCTAAAAGGAGGAGATCCGTTTGTTTTCGGTCGGGGCGGTGAGGAAATAATTGCTCTGAGGGAGAACAACATTCCGTATACAGTTATTCCGGGAATATCATCATCAATAGCAGTTGCCGAGCTTTTTGGAATTCCGGTAACTCATAGGAATATAAGCCGCAGTTTTCATGTAATAACAGGTCACACATCAAATGATTTACTGCCGAAAAATTTAGAGAAATACGCCAAGCTAAATGGAACGCTTGTAATTCTTATGGGTCTTAGAAATCTTGAAAAAATCGTAGATGGACTCCTTGCAGGCGGAATGTGCAAGGACACTCCTGCCGCTGTAATTTCAAACTGCGGATACGAAACTCAACAAATCGTTCGTGAAAGCCTTGACCGCATAGCGAATGCGGCAAAAAATGCAGGGTTTAAAACTCCCGCTGTAATTGTAATCGGAGAAACCGCACGATATGATTTTTCGCCCACTTATCATGCACCTCTGGGGGGAATTACCGTCACAGTAACCGGAACTGAAAAAATACAGAACAAACTTGCATCAAAACTTGAATGTCTTGGGGCAAGGGTTTATAAGAGCGTTCGGCTGAATATTAAAGAATGTAAAGATGCCGCCGCTTTTGATAATGCGCTAAGAAACATATCATCATACGGGTTTCTTGTACTGACTAGTCCCAACGGTGCAGAAATATTCTTAAAACGGTATAGGAAATTAAAAATTGATATAAGAAATATAGGCAGCATAAAAATTGCGGTAATCGGAACAGGTACGGCAAAGGTTCTTGAAAAGACAGGAATCTATCCTGATTTGATACCTGAAAAATTCACATCAAAAGCCTTGGGAAAGACTGTTGCAAAAAACGCTTCAAAAGAAAAACGGGTTCTTATTCTTCGTTCCTCAGAGGGCTCGAAAGAGCTTCTTTTGCCGCTTGATGAAAAAGGAATATCCTACGACGATATTTCATCTTACTGCCCTGTTTACGCAGAAAAAGCGGAACACCCGATAACAGCCGAAACAGATTATATCGTATTTACAAGTGCCGGCGGAATAAAGAATTATTTCTATGCAGGAAATGAGATCTCAGAACGCACAAAAATCATCTGCATAGGAGAGGTTGCCGGAAGCAGACTAAAAGAATATAAAAACGTCGATTTCAAAATTCCCGCTGAAAGCTCTGTTGAAGGAATAATAGATTTAATTTTGGAGGACACAGCAAATGAATCGATTCAGAAGGCTGAGAGTCAGCCCTCAGATGCGCAGAATGGTGCGTGAAACAAAACTCAGCAAAAGTGATTTAATTTACCCTTTATTTGTTGAAGAAGGACAAAACATAAAAACCCCCGTACAATCATTGCCGGGGATCTATAGATATTCAATTGACAGGCTTGATGATATTCTACAGCAAATATCAGAAAGCGGTATTTCAGGACTGCTTATTTTCGGAATTCCTGCCCATAAGGATGATAAGGCGTCCTATGCTTATGACGATAACGGAGTAACCCAGAATGCAATAAAATACATCAAGAAAAACTATCCTGAGCTTATAGTAATTGCGGACGTCTGTCTTTGTGAATACACTTCACACGGTCACTGCGGAGTAGTCAGCAACAACAAAATACTCAATGATGAAACACTTCCCTTGCTGGGAAAAATGGCGGTAAGTCTTGCTAAAGCAGGAGCAGATATTGTTGCTCCCTCTGATATGATGGACGGACGTGTGAAAGCTATCAGAAAAATACTTGACGAGAATGGATATATTGATATTCCAATTATGTCTTACAGTGCAAAATATGCATCGGAATACTATTCCCCTTTCAGAGAGGCAGCTGAATCCACCCCGAAATTCGGTGACAGAAAAACGTACCAAATGGACTGTGCAAATAGCAGGGAGGCAATGCGTGAGATTCTCGACGATATAGATGAGGGTGCAGACATGATAATCATAAAGCCTGCACTTGCTTACCTTGATATTTTGAAATCAGCAAGGGAGATATGTAATCTTCCCATTGCCGCATATAATGTCAGCGGAGAGTATTCAATGGTCAAGTCTGCTGCAAAAACGGGCATCATTGATGAAAAGAGAATTGTTATGGAAAATCTCTTGTGTATAAAAAGAGCAGGCGCAGATATTATCATTACCTATCATGCTCTTGATGCGGCTAAATGGCTGAATGATGAGGAAAAGCAATAACATTCAGAATAGAAACCATTGCTATCTAACAGTAATTGTCAGTGGTTTAAATATTCATAGCGTCCATAGCGGTGATATAATCAAGCGTAGGAATAAAGACATTTCCGTGGTCAGCGCCCTCAAATATTTTCTCACCGTGTTTAAATGCAAATGTCTTGCACATAGGCAAATCACGCCAACCGTTATCATCAAGGGGCTGAGTGGAAAGGATCACCCCATCTTCCGTACACTTATAAGAAAGCGTGTTATTCATATTCTTATGAACATACAGAACCTCTCCGTCAAAAATCATAAGATTGAGCTTATTTCTCGGTGAAAGCGTTTTTACAAGCCTGTCGACTATCCCGAACCTGACCTTATCATCAGGATCGGGATTTTTATTAATTTCACAGTTTATCTCGTCAAGCAGGTAAAGAAATATCCTCTCAGAATCGGTATCGCCGTTTTGCAAATCAAGGTATTTAACAAGCTCCATTCCCGAATATATAGTACCGTTATGCATTAAAGTCCAGCGTCTGCCGGAATTATCTGTTCCCGAAAACGGATGAGAGTTTTCTATGCATTTTGAGCCGACCGTTGCGTATCTGATATGCACAAGAATGTCTTTTTGAGGGACAAGTCTTTCTACTGCTTCTGCTGCCGCAGGGCTTTCAGAGGCGCACAGCGACTCCTTTTGAATTATCAGCTTACCGTCTTGCATACTCATAATTCCCCAGCCGTGAGGATGTTCAATACTGTGGCTGAAAAACACTTTGAGATATTCTCTGAAATCTGCAGGTCTTTTCAGACTCGCTCCAAGCAGTTCGCACATACAGTTACATCGCTCCTCTCTTTTATCTGTTTCAGAAAATCATTATTAAAATCTTTATGGTAAGCCCTATAGATCATATCTGAATACCTGTTCTTACCAACAAGTTTGCTGCATTGATAATCAATAATTTCTGTAATTTCCGCAAAATCAGAAAAATAAATGCTCATATCATCAAGAATTCCAAAAGCCGCATCTACAGCAGGATAACCGTTAATTGCTATTTGGTCTAAATAAAAGCCTGCCGCCGCCTTGTGATTTTCAATTGCCCTCGCCTGCAAATCTGCTGTGAATTCAAAATCAGGAAGACTTAGAAGATAGATAAGAAAGTAATGTGAAAACTTTAGATCCTCGACAAAGATTCCATTCGGTGCGAGAGGATTAATGTCAAACATTCTGAACTCAATATGGTCGACTCCGTTGTTCACCAGATTTTTAAGGCTGTTTTCTCCCTGCGGTTTCAAACGTACCGGCAGATAAAGCTCACCCGCCGAAAAAAGTGCTCCTTTGTTTATGTAATTCTCAACACTTTCCACATATCTACTTAGACTGCTGTAATCAAGCTTAGGCACAAATAGGTTCCAGTATCCTTTATCTCCGTTTCTTCGTGACGAGTAACCGTCAAAGCCGGTACCCCTAAGATTATCCCCATCAAACGATAAATCATATACAGGACTAGCTGCTGTCAACAAAACAAGCAGCCAGCTATACAGGTTAGCATATTTTAAAAGCCGAAGATACAGATCATTTTTAAATTCCGTAAAATCCTCCGTGCCGTTGTAAATAGATTTCAGAAAATCATCTGAAAGTGATAGATTAAAATGTATTCCCGAATAAAGCATTAGTTTCTTTCCGTAGCGTCTTTGAAGATTAATACGATATGCTCTTTTATACTCCTTTTCGCCGTGATATTGAGCTACAGGTATTTCCTCTTCAGTTTCAAAGTGAGGCGGATTGCTGTTTAACCAGAGATATTCTCTGTTTTCTTTAAGCAGCCTCTGAGCATATTCAGAAAGCCTGCCCAGCTCGTCAAGAGCCTCGTCAACGCTGTCACACACCGGCGTAATTATCTCCAGCTGATTTTCACAGAAATCTCTTTCTAAATGACTATTGTTTTTGAAAGGATGGAGAGTTTGGGCAAGTCTGCCGTCAGCAGTCACTCTGAGCGTCTCACGTTCAAGCCCGAATCCACCCTCAAAAATATATTTGTTTTCTAACAAAATTACCACCCTTTAGAGCTGTGCATACTCATTAATATATCTTTCTATAGTTTCGCCTCTGTCCAGACCATCTAACATTTTTCTTGCCGGACTTGTCAGAGTTCTCGCTCTCTCATACAAAGGATTCAGAAAAATTTCCTCGCCGTAACCCCTGCTTTTAAGACCAATACTAGCTAGGTCAAGTATACTTATAAGCATTTTTGAAAGCATTTTCTTATCTGCAAAAGACGAAATATCTCTGTATGAAAAAGCCCTCTGCAATTCCGCCGGGCTGTTGCCTTGGGAATAAATTACCCTATCCCTTTCAAGAATGCTTTTCAGTCTTGGAATATTTTCAATCAGTCCTATATGAAAAGCCGCAACAGTCATACTGTCACATACTGGCTGGCAGCACGAGCTGCGAAATTCAATAGTACCTCTAAAGGTCAGATCCTCAAACTTAAATGTCCTCAGATATTTTAAATCGCTGATGTCAGGCGTAATTTCAATATCCCGATACTTTTCACCGTCAAAATACTCGCCCATTACCGAGTCAAGCTTAAAATACTCATTAATCGGCACAGGTGTGAAGTTCACATATTTGCCGCCTCGCATTGCACAGTAAATACTGGTTGATTTTATATACTCTATCAAATCATTCACACTCTCTAGGCTGTAATCGAACATACCGATATTCCGTGGATTGTAGCCCTGCATACTGCGTTCCCAAAGCATATTTCTTGCACACAGCAGATCAGGCTGCTCGGAAAGAACTGAATTAGAAAAAATCAACGCCTTATAAGGTTCAAGCCTTTCAAAGGTGTTTATTACGTCAATCAAGTCATCATAATGCACATCGATCTGAACCTGTGACGCACTTGTAAATGTGCCGAAATCCGGTCGGTTGTGGAACACTATATCAGTCTTGCCGTTATGCTTTTTGTAGGTATGAAGATGGTGATATAACATTCTATAGCGTTCGTTCTCAATTGGCTTATTGTGATTGATATTGTAATATGGATTTATGCCCATACCCGTCAGCGTATAATTATATTTACTGAAAAAATCATTAATGAACATATAATAAGTTTCAAAGCGCTTTTTTATTTCAAAAAGATTATCAGCCTTTCCGAATGAAAGCTCAAGATTGGAATATGAACAGTCAAAGGATAAATCGTCACCTGTTACCTTATCAAGCATTGAATTTATATTTCCGTGAACGTCAAAACCGACAGCCTCAAATCCAAAGTGCTTAAGAAAAGCCCCCGACATTTCAAAGATAATCTCTTCATTAACCGGCTCTTTATTCAGATTAACAACCGGCATTTCTATTTCAACACCTATGTATCTGCAGCGCTTTTCCTTTGTGGGTTCTATGTATTTATCATATATTGCTTTATCAATAACTTCCTGATTCATTGATAGTCTGTCCTTTCATCAGATTGAGTTCTGACATTATTATTATAATTCCTAGAAAATTAGTATGATTAAAAACATTATACGTTTAATTCTTTACATTGTCAATAGTTAAATTAACTTATAGATAAAGACGGTAAATCATAAATAAAATTTACCATCTTTAACATAAAATATATAGATTAATAACAATAAACAGAGATGCGTCCGCATCACATCTGATTAATCTTCTGTTTTCCATACAACCTTTCTGTATGTATCAAATTTCAGCCAATTTGCAAAGAAAGAATTTCTTTCCCTTTCATTTATCTGAGAATATTCATCAAGAAACTGCTTTGTCTCATCACTTGAATTCACAAGTACTTCAAATCCTCTGCCGTTGACAACCGGAACACCGCTATATTCATATTCTTCGACAGGAATAATTTGTGTAATCTTTCTGCTGCGAATATTTACCGCAATACCGTCCCGAAGTACGATAACATCAAAGCTGTCAGGATATTTATAGCTTTCGCCCTCAGTCGGAACTTCATCGCCTATCGTATAGTTATCTCCAACGGACTGATATTTCAGCACCGAAAGACTTTCAAAGCTGTAGTAGAATTCCTCGAAAATATCTCCTCTTGCTTCAAGATTGCCGTATCTGAACGTTGCCTTATCCGAAAATGTTCCGCCCTTGTCGCTCAAAGCCTCTACAACTCCGCAGGCGGAGGTCATGTTGGTTATACGATCAATGATAATAAGTTCACCCAGCGTTTTGTGGAACTCAAACTGATCTGCAACAATAGCCTCGGTCAGAAGAATTTCACATACAGCAATTCCATTTTTATCAAGTGTTTCGGTGGCAATATGTGCGCCTGTATTCACATCAATTGAATAGTTGATTTTAGTGATTACTCCTGAAATAGTTTTTGTACCAAGCTTTACAAGATAATCCTTGCCTATATTCAACGGTTCGTCATCCATCCAGAGAAGCGAAACAGTAAGGCGCTTGTAAATTGCCAGATTTGTGTCCTTTGCAAGAACACAGCCTCTTGATACGTCAACCTCTTTGTCAAGAGAGATGGTAACAGGCTGACCTTTATAAGCAGTTGTTGTTTCCCTATCGGTTACAAGAATTCCTTTTACGTGCGCTTTTTCGTTGCTCGGCAGAGTTATGATCTCATCTCCAACGCTTATGCTGCCAGATTCAATCTGCCCCTGAAAACCACGAAATGTGTGGTCGGGACGGCACACACGCTGTACCGGCATATAAAAGCCCTGTTCTTCGTTTTCCTGACTTACATCTACATCTTCAAGATACTCAAGCAAAGGAGCTCCACTATACCACGGAATGTTTTCTGATTTTGTTGTGACGTTATCGCCCTCAGTAGCAGAAAGCGGGATTATTTGAACATTCTCTAAAGAAAGCTCTGAACGAAGTTCTTCAATCTGTCGTGAGATTTCATCATAGCGTGACTTGCTGTAGTCTACCAAATCCATTTTATTTACCGCAAACACAAAATAATGTATGCCCATAAGCTTGCATATTCGTGCATGGCGTCTTGTCTGAACCAGTACGCCCTGCGACGCATCAACAAGAATTACCGCAAGGTCAGCAAAAGACGCTCCTACCGCCATATTTCTGGTATACTCCTCGTGTCCGGGCGTATCGGCAACAATAAAGCTGCGGTTATCCGTTGTGAAGTATCTGTATGCAACGTCTATAGTAATACCCTGCTCACGCTCAGCTATAAGTCCGTCTAGCAGCAGTGAATAATCAATTTCACCTCCACGGGAACCAACCTTACTGTCAAGCTCCAAAGCCTTATCCTGATCTGCATAAATCAGCTTTGAGTCATAGAGCATATGTCCGATAAGAGTGGATTTTCCGTCGTCCACGCTGCCACAGGTAATAAATTTTAGTAAGCCCTTCATTAAAAATAGCCCTCCCTCTTTCTGCGCTCCATACGGCCTGCCGCCTCGTTGTCAATAACACGAGATGTGCGCTCTGAGGATACGGAGCTCAAGGTTTCTTCAATAATTTCGTCAAGAGTATCAGCTGTGGATTCAATTCCACCTGTAAGCGGATAGCAACCCAGCGTTCTGAACCTCACCGACTTCATTTCAGGAACCTCACCTTTTTCAAGAGGGAATCTGTCGTCATCAACCATAATGATGTTTCCTTCGCGGTAAACGACAGGTCTTTCTGCTGCAAAATAAAGAGGAACAATATCAATATTCTCACGCTTTATATATTGCCAGATATCTTTTTCTGTCCAGTTGGATATAGGAAACACCCGAATACTTTCGCCTTTTTTTATTTTGGTGTTATAAAGCTTCCACATTTCGGGACGCTGATTTTTAGGGTC
>CANPXD010000050.1 GCA_947585615.1 uncultured Clostridia bacterium | reverse complement strand
ATTTGAACCTGCGGCCCCTACGTCCCGAACGTAGTGCTCTACCAAACTGAGCCACACCTCGAAAAAATTTAGCAGTGATATTATTGCATATTTTTTTTGAATTTGCAATAGTTTTTTTAATTTTCTGCATAACGCCTAATGAAAAGGTGTATAAGACATTGAAATTCATCTGTTTTATCTGTGTATATTTTCTTTTGTAACAATTCTTTATTTTGACACATTGCACTGATTAATGATATAATAATTTGAAAATTCATTTTTCAAATAACAAAAATCGGAGTAATATATATGAAAAGGCTTTTATCAATTCTGCTGAGCGTACTTATTATTGCAGGCTGCACTGCCGTTCCGGTGCAGGCGGCGGACGCCGTTGAGCTTGATATATCGGCGGATAATATTTCGCACGATGTTTCAGAAACGCTATACGGTGCCTTTATTGAGGATATATCAAAGGCGTGCGACGGAGGTCTTGTTTCAAATCTTGTTTACAACAACAGCTTTGAATACAACGATACAGATGCTTCAAATACACAGCTTAACGAATCATACTGGCGTTTTTCCGATGTTACACATACAATTTCACAGGTTGACCCCCTGAATGTGCACAACACGAATTATGAGATTGTGACTGTTTCGGGAACGGGTACGGTTTCCAATCTCGGCTGTGTTGAGAACTGGGATTATAAAACATGGACACCGAATTCCGAAAAGCAGTCAAGTCCCGATATGGGATTCAAGGCAGGCGAAAAATATGACTTTTCCTGCTATATTAAAAATGACGATTTCAGCGGAACGGTAAGAGTGTACCTTGATTCCCCGTCAAATGAAAACAAGCGAACGGAGCTTGACATTTCCGACTGCTCCGCCGACTGGCGCATTGTCTCCGCCGTTCTTGAATCTTCCGAAACAGAGGATGGCGCTCTTACAATAGAGTTCAACGGAGAGGGAACGCTGCGCCTTGATTTCGTCAGTCTTATTCCGCAGAGTTCCTACGGCTACGGCACGGATGAATGGAAATTCACCACGCTGCGCTCAGACCTTGCACAGGCTTTCATTGATATGAATCCGTCATTCATACGCTTTCCCGGCGGATGCTTCTGCGAGGGCGATTCCATTGAAAATCTTTACGACTGGAAAAGCACAATAGGTCCTGTTGAAGAAAGAGCGCAGACCTACAACGTCTGGAGGAATGATGACGCAGGCGATTTCTATATAAATTCAAATGCTATGGGATACGGCGAATACTTCAATCTTTGCGATGATATAGGCGCTGAACCTGTTCCCTGTCTTAACGTCGGACTGACCTGTCAGGGCAGAAACAACTATGATTTGAATGCAGACGCATATGCAACACTTGGAATGACAGATGATGAATTCCGCCAATATCTTATAGATATACGCCACTATCGTACCGATGACGAAACGGGGCTGAATGACAGAATAAACGCTATCAAAGAACTTGGCTATCAGAGCGAAGCAGACTGGAACACATATCTTGAATCAATCACTCTCACTCCGGGAACAGCGGAATGGGATAGCTATGTTCAGGACATTCTGGATCTTATTGAATTCGCAAACGGCGATTCAATAACAACCTATTGGGGAGCACTGCGCGCGGCTTACGGGCATCCTGAACCTTACAATCTGAAATATATACAGTTGGGCAATGAAAACTGGGGCGAGGTATTCTGGCGCAACTTTGACGCGCTTTATACCGCCGTTAAAAAGTCATATCCCGAAATAACGGTTATAACGTCTGCCGGGGCCGGAGCGGAAGGAGACGCTTTTGACTATGCGTGGGATACGGTAAACTCCAAATATTCCGACACATATGTTGACGAGCATTATTATACCATCAGCGGAAATATGTACGGTATGAATGACAGATACGACAGTTATGACCGTACAGGTGCAAAGGTGTTTGTGGGCGAATACAACGCCACATCAAACGGCTTTGGCACAATGCAGACAAAAAGCAATATATGGGAAGCAATCGAAGAGGCCGCCTATATGACAGGCTTTGAGAGAAACGGCGACGTTGTTGCCATGACCTCATATGCGCCGTCTCTTGCAAAAGTAAATTCCCAGAATTGGGCGATCAATCTAATATGGTTTGATTCACAAAGCGTTGCTCTTTCCCCCTCATATTACACACAAATGCTTTTTGCCAACAACGTTGGAACAAAATATATAAACGCCGATTTCTCAAGCGACATCCCGGTAACAGAGCTTGCTCAGTCGGTGACTGTAGACGAGGAAAATCAAACTATTTATGTAAAACTCATCAATTCAAGCGGCAAAAATCAAAGGGTAAATCTCAAACTGAGCGGTTTTGGGGAACTGAACTACGCTTCCAATCAAAACCTATCCGAATTCTTTCAATCAGCCTGTAATGAAGTCGGCAAGCCGTATTATGTCACACCGTCAGACGATGAACCGGCAATAAGCGGAGATACCGTAACAGTTGAGACCGGAAAGTACAGCATAAACGTTATAAGAATCGCATACGGCTCAAACAACGGAGATTCTCTATATTCTCTGCCCGACATGATTCCCGCTTCAAAAACATATATACCCCTTGCTATAAAAATAGCCGTTCCGTCAGCAGTGGGTCTTGTTGTTATTGTTGCAATTCTTACAACTGTACTCGTAAAAGCCGTTAGAAAAAAGAAAGCAAGGTAATTGAAGATGAAAAGGATTTTATCAGCATTTTTTTGTATAATTTTAATTATATGCCTTTTCGCAGGCTGTTCCGAAAACAAATTTACACCGTTAAACAGCGCCGAAAACGGCAGTATACGCGTTGTTTCGTTCAACTGTGCCTCGCCGTGGGGAAGTATTGCAAACGGCACTCTTTCGTCATCAAGAGTCAAAAAATTCGCTTCATATATGAACAGTGTTTCGCCCGACTCTATCGGCACGCAGGAAATGAATCAGAAATGGCTTGACCGCCTTGCAGTGCTTATGAGCGATTATGATTCATACGGCGTTATACGCGGCGGTGACGAAAACGAAAACAAATCGGAAATGAACGCCGTTTTTTGGCTGAAAAACAAGTATGCCGCGGACGACAAGGGAACCTTCTGGCTTTCCGAAACACACGTGACAGAAAGCAAATATGAGGGCGCCGGCTGTTACAGAATATGCAGTTGGGTATTGCTCAGAAATCTAAGTACGGGTGAAAAATATATCCATATGAACACACATCTTGACAACGCGAGCGAAGAAGCGGCAAACTATGGGGCAAGCGTTATTTCTCAAAAAATTGATACGCTGAAAGCGCAATACGGCGTTCCGATTGTGCTGACAGGTGATTTTAACGAAACAGAGGAAATGTCCGCCTGCGTAACAATTTCAGAAAAATTGCAAAATGCAAGGAAAGCGGCTGAAATAACCGAAAGCAAGCTAACGTATCACGATTGGGGCAATATCGCCGACGGCGAGCCGATAGATTTTATTTTCACGGAAAAAGAAAGCAGCGTTTCACAGTATAAAACGCTTGATGATACGTCAAACGGGTATGTCAGCGACCATTTCGGCATTATGGCGGATATTAAATTATAAAAACAGATAAACAGACCTGATTACTGAACTGCCCCAAATTGTGCAGACAGTACAAAACAGCCTGCTTGGTATTAGAAAATTAAATTTTAAGCGGCAAACTGATTTCGTTTTTAATCTTTCTTTTTCATATTCACGGATCTGTTCATAACTTCTAAGCATAAAAAATCCCTCCTGATGTTTTTTCTGCATCAAGAGGATTTTTTTATTGTCCATTTTTTACGGACTTGTTCAAATAACTTCCTGCCTTACTGGTGTTACTCTCCCTGATAAGTCGGGGCGTTTTTGGGCGATTTGCCCTTGATTACGTTGTGATAATACGCATACGTCATTGGCGTGTCGCTGTTCAGAACGTCCGCGTCGGTAACCTCACCGAGAAAAACGGTGTGTGTTGCCGTTTCCATAGTGTCAATCACGCGGCAGGTTATATATGCGCTTGCTTTCGGAACTATAGGAAGATAGTTTTTTATAAGCGGCTCGTAATCCTCGAATTTATCCGAATCACGTCCGCTCTTAAAGCCGAAATTGCCTATAACGAGCGGGTCGCATTTTTCGCCAAGAATATTTATGGCAAACACGCCCGTGTCTTTAATACACGCATTCGTATAATTGTCGTGATTAATTGATACCGCTATTGTGGCGGGAGATGAAGTGATTTGCATTGCGGAGTTGGCGGTGCATCCCGTTGGCTTGCCGTTTGCCCATGTTGTAACAACATACACCCCGTAGGACAGGTTATAAATTGCCGATTGATTCATACTTTCACCCTTTTATAAACTTTTAAAAATAAAGGCGCCGCTTGGTGCAGCGCCGTATTTTTCAGACTTATTCTCCGAAATATCTCTTGAGCAGACCCGCAAATGCTTTTCCGTGTCTTGCCTCGTCTCTTGCCATTTCGTGAACTGAGTCGTGAATGGCGTCAAGTCCGTCCGCCTTAGCAAGCTTAGCAAGCTCCGTTTTGCCCATTGTTGCGCCGTTTTCAGCGGCTACGCGCATTTCAAGATTTTTCTTTGTCGAATTGGTTACAACCTCACCGAGCATTTCCGCAAATCTTGCAGCGTGGTCAGCTTCCTCATAGGCAGCCTTTTCCCAATAAAGACCGATTTCGGGATAACCCTCCCTGTGAGCTACTCTTGCCATCGCAAGATACATACCCACTTCGCTGCACTCGCCGTTGAAGTTATCGCGAAGACCCTGAACGATTTCTTCGGAAACTCCGTCGGTAATACCTACCATATGCTCTGCCGCCCACGCAAGTTCACCGTCGTTTTCACGAACTGCCATCTTTGCTTTGCAGATGGGGCAGATTTCAATCGGTTCGTCGCTCTCGTATCCGCATACGGGACAATAATACTTTTTTGCCATAATTTAGTCTCTCCTTAAATATAATGAATTATGTATTTTTACAACAGGGGCATATACCTCTGTAATAAACAGCTTTTTGCATCACCGTAAAACCATCAAGTTCTTTTTTTACGGGAAGCTCCGTGCCGAAATCATAGATGCGTTTGCAGCGTTCGCAGTAAAAATGACCGTGAACGCTTGTGTCTGCATCATAATGAACGCAGTCTGAATCAATCATAACGGGCATTATGAAGCCGTTTTTGGCAAGCGCACCGAGCGCATTGTAAACGGTGGTCTTTGAAAACGCGGGATACTGCCGCTTTACCTCATTATATATTTCCGAAGCGTCGGGATGAGTTCTGTGCTCAAAAACGTAATCAAAAACGGCAATACGCTGCGGCGTGGCACGAAAATTCTTTTTCTTAAACAAATTAATTATCTCCTGATTCTTCAAGCCATCACCGCCTGCCAATTTAAAATTATTGTTAAATTGTATTAATTACAATTTAATTATACCATATTTCCATTAATTGTCAAATAAAAAATATTTTTTCAAAACATTTGACTTATTGCGTATTATTTGTTATCTTTTTGAATAAGAAAGTGAAACAGCCGGCGAATTATATATACCCGCGGCAAAGAGAGGAGAAAGCTTATGATAAAAGTCAACTGGCAAAACATTAAACCCTTTGAAAAAAAGAATTTTGCGGTGCCTGCTATGGGCATTCTTATTCTGCTGATGATTATACCGTTAATCATCGCCGCTTTCAGCAATCTTGTTTTTATGCCGCTCAAATTGCTCACTGCGGTGCTGATTTTTCTGACCGTGGCTTTTTGCGTTCATATTGAATCAAGAATGCTTCAGATTTATATGCTTATGGGAGTGCTTGACGTCGGACTTTTCTGCGCGGCTCTCATACCTGTTCTGCCCGGTGTGACCACAGCGTTTTTTGTTATTTCGGTTATTGCCTGTGCAGTGTCCGCAGCACTTTGCATTTCGTCAAATTTTATTAAAGAGGATACTGAATACAAATTCAAAGAGCCTGACAGATCGAATGTTTTTGCCGGAAAAAATGTTATGCTGTTCGCGCCGCACGAGGATGATGAAATAAATGTTTTCGGTGGAATCATAGAGCAGTACGTAAAATACGGCTCGACTGTCAGAGTGGTATTCTCAACAAACGGAGATTTTCACAAAATCGGCAAAACAAGGATCAGAGAAGCGCTGAAGGTTGCAAAAAGATATTCCATACCCGAAAAAAACTTTATTTTCCTTGGTTACAGCGACAGTATCGAAAATGAATCGGGACTTAATATTTATAACTGCGCTCCCGATGAAAAGCTCACCTCCCACGCAGGTTACTCGACAACGTACGGAAGCAAGCTGAAAAAGCCTTACAGAAATCACGCATTTACGAGAAACAATATGCTTCTTGACATAAAAGGCGTTATACTTGATTACAGACCTGATACATTATTCTGCTGTGATTACGACAGTCATGCCGACCACCGCGCACTCGCCCTGTTATTTGATGAAGCAGTCGGCAGTATCTTAAAGGAAAATCCTTTTTACAGACCTTCGGTTTACAAGGGTTTCGCGTATTCAACAGCATGGGACGGAAAAAAGGATTATTACAGTCTCAACGCGCCGTCAACTCATTTAAAAACCCCCTCCGACTATATGACGGAGACTAATATATTCAACTGGTGCGACCGTGTTCGCTTCCCCGTTGCGGCGGAAAGTCTTTCGCACCTTATGCAGAATTCTTCAAGCTATATGGCGATGATGGAGTATTCAAGCCAGACAGCGACCGACCACGCAAACGGAATTATCAATTCAGACAAAATATTCTGGCGCAGGCGCACGGACAGTGTTCTTTATGACGCACAGATACAGGCTACAAGCGGAGATCCGTCGCATCTCAACGAATTCAAGCTTGTTCACAGTAACGATATAAAAAAGCAAAACGAACTGCCTCTCGACGGAGTGTGGACTGCCGACCGAGACGACACCGACAGGGTTATTTACATAAAACTGCCTACTGAAAGAAAAATATCCTCGCTTGTTCTTTATGAAAACCCGTCTGCCGAAAGCCATATCACAGACACGGCGATAATTCTCGGAAACGTACGCTACAGTACGGGAGAACTGAAGCCAAACGGCGCTGCCACAATTTTTGAATTTCCTGCTGTTTCGGTATCAGTCATCGGTATAAAAATCAAGAGCTTTGAGGGAAGCTGCTCCCTTTCAAGAATAGAAGCATTTGAAAACCACGAGGATGATAAGCTTCAGTTTATCAAGCTATGTAATCATAATGATGACTTTTGCTATGATTATATAACAGATCCCCTCGGGAAAGAGGCGTTTTACGTCTACACGTATCCTCATCTTGAGAAAGAGGAATTTGATGTAGTAAGCGATAATGAATATGTTGTCTGCGAGCAGAACGAGGGAAAAATAACCGTGTTCTGTCCCGAAGGTGAATCGGCAAATATTAAGATTACTTCTGCAGGAAATCCCGATATTTGCGACTGCGTGAGAATAAGCAATCCCGACGAACGGGACAGAAATATTATTAAATTCAAGCAGAAATACGAACAGCTCATTTTCTCACCTGCCATGCAATGGGATTATTACCGCGGTCTTGTGCGCAGACTCGGCACATATTTCCGGTTTCTGAACAGATAAAAAACGCCGAATAAAAATATACTTTTACAAGGCAGCGGTTCTGCACCTAATCGGTACAGAACCGCTGTTATACTATACAACTTAAAACGTTTGATTTGCAGGATTTTGCATACCGTCTTTGATTTGCGCCCCCCTGAGAAACCGTCAGTTTCCTTTTTCAATACTTATACTGTCAAATATTTTGAGAATGTCCTCAACTCGAGCGGATTCCTTTTCGCTGTCCCGTATATCAAGGACGGTCTTTCCCTCGTGCATCATTAAAAGGCGGTTTCCGTATTCAACGGCATAGCGCAGATTATGCGTAACCATCAGCGTCGTTATCGAATTTTCCCTTACAATTTTATCTGTAAGCTCCATAACACGGTCAGACGATTTAGGGTCAAGAGCGGCAATATGCTCGTCAAGAATGAGCAGCTCTATATTTGTCATATTCGCGATTACAAGCGCAAGCGCCTGCCTTTGACCTCCTGAAAGCGTTCCCACCTGTGCGCCGAGTCTGTTTTCAAGTCCCATATCGCACTGACTGAGAAGGGTTTTATAATAATCAATACGTTTTTTATTGACGCATTTTCCAAGCCCATAGGGCTTATTTTTATTATCCGCAAGAGCCATATTTTCAAGGATGGTTAAATCTGCGCAAGTTCCGATCTTCGGTTCCTGAAAAACTCTGCCGATGATTCTTGCCCTTTTAAATTCGGAAACGGATGTAATGTCCTTTCCGTTAAAAATTATCTGACCGTTGTCAGGCTTAAGAGAACCGCATATCAGATTGAGAAGCGTTGTTTTTCCGCTGCCGTTTGAGCCGATTACAGAGACAAACTCCCCTTTTTCAATTTTAAAGTCAAAGCCGTCAAAAACTGTTGTCTCGTCAACAGTTCCCGCCTTAAAGCGTTTTGTGATATTTTTTAACTCAAGCACTTTTTTCCCTCCTCTTCTTTGTTTTCTCCTTGAGCGTTCCGCTGAAAACAAGAGCGAGAACAAAAAGCACAGCCATTAGAGCCTTGTTGTATTCGCTCGGAAGTCCTATAACAACGGCAATCTGCAGGCACGCCTTATATATAATAGTGCCGAAAATAACCATCGTGGTGGCTTTCATAAAGCCTGCGCGTTTGAAAACAGAAAGTCCTATGATAACGCTTGAAAGTCCGAAAACAACCATACCAACGCCCATCGTTGTATTTACCGTTTCCGTGCTCTGACCGATAACCGCGCCGCTTACTGCCGCAAGTCCGTTGCCAATGGCAAGACCGAGGATTTTTGACATTCCGGGATTTCTCGCAAGCATAACCACATACTGCTGATTGGAGCCTGTGGCACGAAGGAGCATTCCCGATTTTGTTTTTAAGTAAATATCCATTATTATTTTGAGAATCAAAACAAAGATTGCCAGCACAATCAGCTTTCTGACATTGATCCCGCCGACAGCCTGCGGCAGAAAATTTGCCGCCGCGCTGTTGAATATAGTATCCTTGCCGAAAATTGACGCCACAGACTGGCCGCCGGTGCCTGCTTTTATCAGCACAAGATTTACCGACAGCAGCAAAGTATAAACGAGGATTCCCGAAAGCAGCGGCTCTAATTTAAGCTTGACGTGGAGAATTCCCGTAAGGCAACCTGCCGCAAGACCTCCTGCAAACGCAACTATAAGACTCACCCACGGATCAAAACCCTGTATAATTAAAATGCAGGACAGAATAGCGCCCAGCGGCATCGTTCCGTCCACGGACAAATCCGGAAAATCAAGTATACTGTATGTCATATATACGCCCAAAGCAAGGATCGCATATTTTAGTCCCTCTTCAAGCACAACCTTAATAATATTTAACGCGTCCATAATTCTTCATCACCCTGTGATCCAACGAGCAAAAAGAGCAGAACCCTGTTCTGCTCAAATTTGCACGTAATTAATTTTTATTCAGCAGTTGTTGTTACCGTCTGAGCGGTGCTGAGTTCAGACGGAATGGTTATTCCGAGCTTTGAAGCAACGTCTGTATTTATTACAAGGAAGGAATCCGTAACCGCAACCGCGGGATATTGAGCCGCCGGTTTTCCGTTAAGGATTTCTATTGCCATTTCGCCTGTTTTTTCACCGAGAGCAACATAATCAATCGACGCTGAAGCAAGACATCCCTTTTTTACCTGTTCAATCTCGGAACCGTATACAGGGATTCCCGCCTCGTTTGCCTGCTCAAGAAATACGTTCATATTATCAACAACATTGTTGTCGGTAAGATTTGTCAGAGCATCAACCTTGGGAATAAGAGCCGCTGCTGCCGAAGCAAGCTCGGAGCTGTCGGAAATACCTTGGTCAACAAGGTTGATTCCGGAAGCGGCACACTCTGCCTTAAGTGTTTCAAGCTGACTGATTGAATTTGCCTCGCTTGTTGTGTAAAGCACACCGAGATTTTTGATTTCCGGCTGAAGTTGTTTGATAAGAGCAATCTGACCCTTAATATCTATTGCGTCCGCAGTACCCGTGCAGTTGTTTCCGGGCGCATCCATTGAATTGACAAGACCTGCTTTAACGGGATCCGAAACAGCGCAGAAGATAACGGGAATATCAGAAGAAGCATTCTGAACAGCTGAATAAGCGTTCGTTGCCGCCGGAGTCGCAACGGCTATAATAGCATCATAATCACCTGCCGCCATCTGAGCCGCATAGCTCTGGCAGTCGGCGTCTGCGCTTCCGCTTGAACCAATCTGAACGTCATAAGCTATTCCCGCATGATCAAGGGCGTTTTTTATGCCCTGAGTGCAGTTGTCAAGGCTCGAATGCGGCATATACTGAAGAATGGCCACTTTTAAATCGCCGGAGTTTTGAGCGCCGCCATTATCCGATGCGGTGCATCCTGCAAATACTGCCGCAATAAGCAGTGCAGCAAGGAAAACGGCTGAAAGTTTTTTAAATAATTTCATAATTTTTCCTCCTATTATTTGAGATTTAATAATTAAATTATAGTCTTACAAAAAGATGATGTCAATAAATATTTATAAAAAGAAAAGGATACCAAGGGGTATCCTTTTTTTATTCAACTCGGAATATAACAAGCTTATGCTGTCTCCTCGCCGCCTTTTTTCTTTTCTTTGAGCAGAACGAACTTCTCCATCGGGAAAAGCACAAGCATTTGAACAAGACCTGCCGCAAGTCCGGCTATTGTTCTCGCGAGAGATTGAATCCATTCCCAGTCAAGCTTCGCAATAACGCCTACAATCCATCCCTGAAGCCAAGTTGAGAACAAGATAAGAGCGATCATAAGTACAATATATATAGCAAAATTATACCACGGAGCATCTGACTTGAATGTGGTTTTCTTATTCTGATAAAAACCGTATATATTTGCTATAAGATTTGAAAGGAAGAACGGAAGCAGATAGCCCCATGTGACAATTCCTCCGATTACAACGCCGTTTTCAATAACCCCGCCGACTACATACTTGCCGACCTGCTGAACGCCTTCAGCCGTTGAAGCGTCAAAAATTACATTCGGACTGAAAATTCCCTGAAGGAAAGCAGGAAGCGTGGTTGTAACACTGTCAAAAATAAGCGGAAGCACATTTGCAAGTACAAGCTGAATGATTGTTACAAGTCCCGAAACAACGAGAAACTTCACAAGCTGCCAGACAGTTTTGATAAATGAGCCTTTTTCTTCAGCAGCGTTGTCTATACCGCCGAGACTGATTTTTTTCTTTTCATCTGCCATAATAAATTTTACTCCTTAATCTTAATTGTAGGGGTATCCCCTCATTATGTTGCAGTAACAGTATAACAAATTGCGCTTGCTTATGCAAGAAGAATTATGAAAGAAGCAATCCTAAAATCATTCCCGGTACTGCCGTCTTAATTAATGCCGCAATTCCCCACACTATAAGAGCGATTATTCCAAGAACGATTGCAAGCATCAAAACAACTGCAAGAACTATGATACAAAGCACAAGAGGGCCCTTCCTGCTTTTTTTAACGGGGTCAATAAATTCTGTCTTTTCTTCTTTCGGTGCAGGGTTTTCATCGTCATAGACAGGATAGATTTTAAGCGTAGCCGCCGCATCACACGGTCCGGGATTCCAGAGCAGAGGCTCAACAAGACTTCTTACACTCGTTGCCCCCTTAAGGATCTTGCCGATTTTAAGACCGATCGTGTCGAGAAACGAATCAATAATATTAAGAACACCGCAAGTTAGCTTATATTCTCTTGTGTTTGGGCCGTAAGGCGAATCGCCGCAATAGAGATTCTGGACAAGCTCCAGTATAAAATCAACGACACGGTTGTCGGCAATATCCGCAATATCCGCCTTTGAAAGTCCGCTCTCCTTTTTACAGATACGCCAGATTTTCCTGAACGTCAACTTATTCAGCCATTTTGCGACAGGCTTTATCAGCCAGCCAACCTTTTTAACCTTTGAGCCGGGGATTGAAAAGGCGTCCGTCATTTCGGCAAGGCGGTCAATATCGTTTGCGGCAGCATCAATAACCTCTGCAATCATACCGAAAAAAAATGTCTTCATATATTCATCAAACGGCTTGCCGTTCGTATCAAGACCGGGAACTTCCTTGATAAGTATCGTGTCCGTTCTGATTTCGCCCTTTGCAGGATCAAATGTGACGTTTCTCATCGCAGGCGGACAGCCTATCATTGCACCGCAGGCAATATCATAAAATTTATTTCCTTTTTTTGAAGTTATAACGGAAATATCGTGAACGTGCGTGTGTCCCGTGAGCATACAGTGAAGTCCGGCGTCAGCGAATATCTCGCGCGTTGTCTCGTGATTCCTCTGCATATCTCCCTTACCGATAATTGCATAAAATGGCGACGGCGAAATCATCGGGTGATGCGTCATTGCAATAACGTACTGGTCGTTATCATGCGCATCCTTGAGCTGCTCAAGAATCCATTCCATACATTCATCGCTATAACCGGATCCTCTGCCCTCCTCTTTGTCGTTTGTATCGTCATTAAGAGCAAAAAGCCTGTAGCCCGGTGCAAGCTGAACAACATAACAAAGGGATTTTTCAAATGTTGCAATTGCTTCATTCGGACCGAATTCATAATACATATCCCACAAATCGTGGCGGTTTTCAACTGCCGGCACCTGAATTTTCCTGTCCCCGTCATAACCGTCCGCAACACCGCCTCCTCTGAAGTCGTGCGTTGCGGTGATAACGTAAACCCTTTTGCCGCGCTTTTTTAAATCACGCAGCATTTCAATGAATTCCTTGTGCGATTCAATTTCGCCATCGCGTGTAGTGTCGCCTGCAAGAACAACAATATCAGTAGAAGTATCTTCGCATAAAAGGTCAAAGCCTGCTTTTATTACCAAATCGGAATCCTTAATGATTTTCTGGCTTTTCGACTCTGCCTTTTCGTATGCCGCGCCCTCGGTGCCGCCCTTTCTCGAATAATAATGCGTATCCGTTATAAACTGAATTTTCAAAGGCTTGTTATTGCTTCCGCTTAATCTATTTGCCAAAATATTCCCTCCTTGCATTTCTTTAATAAAATTATAATACTGTCAAAGCTTTTCGTAAAGAGAATAATGAAAAAATTTATTTAAACTTTTCTTCTGAGACTGTTTATAAAATGTTTAAGAAGCTTATTATTGACAAACATTTTGAATTAAAGTAATATATAGATACGATTTTAAAGGAGAGGATGTCTGTTTTGAATATTGATGAGAACATTCAAAAAATTCTTCAGGCGGTTCTGAAAAAATGGAAACTGCTTGTTATCTTTGCTCTTATAGGGGCTATATTATACGTTGCCTACACGGCCCGCTTTACGGTGGACAGATTCTCGTCAAGCATTGAATTTCTTGCATACACCGTGGATTCTACGGAGGAACTTTCAGGAAGTTCTGAATCGACGCAGTCAACAAGTTCCCAGCGTGTAAGTGAAACGAGCAAAATGAACTATGCTATGAAAATGCTTGATACCTATATCGAGATTTTCTCAACGAATGAATTCAATCAGTTTGTAGCCGATACGATAAACGACGCGCACGGCACAAGCTATTTTTCAGGGACGGTAAAAAACGCTCTGATTATAACAAAGGTTGAAAACACCGCGATGTTCAGAATAGACGTAACAACAACCGACGCCGACCTGAGCTACAATATCGCGACCGCTCTTGAGGAATGTATACCGCGGGCGATGTCCGAAACAAATAACGGTCTTGTTTCGGCGTCCGTTCAGGATCCTCCGCAGAGAGCCGCCTCCGCTGCCAGCCGCGGATACCCGAAAAAGGCAATTTTGGGAGCAGTGTTCGGTATAGTTATTGCCGCAGCATACGCTGTTCTGCGCGATTTCCTTGATGTAAGAATAAGAACCGCAAGCGACCTCACAGAGAGATACGATATACCTGTTCTCGGTTCGGTGCCCGATTTTAACAAACGTTCATCGTCAGGCTCGAAAAAACGCGGAGCGGGCGACAAAACAGTATACGGGAAAGGGGTAGAGTAATTAATGGCTATAAAGAAGAATAACTCCTCAAATTCCGCCTATCAGCTTCCCATAGATTCCGATATGGAGGCGGGTCTCAAATTCAGGGTTGAAGAATCCTATAAGAGCATTAGGACAAATATAATGCTTTCCATTATGAAAAAAGGTTGCAAAATCATCGTTGTATCCTCCGCCATGCCCAGTGAGGGAAAAACCACGACAACCATCAATCTCGCGATTTCCATATCACAGGCAAATCAGCGTGTGCTTCTTATAGACGGAGACCTCCGCAAGCCGAAAATTCACCGCAGTTTCTCGGTTTCAAACACGCCCGGTCTGACAAACTATCTCGGAGCTTCCGTCAATTCCGGGAAAACCGAAAGCACGGATCTATACAGTATAATTCACCCCACGGAATTCAATAATCTTTCAATCATCACATCGGGAATGATTCCTCCGAACCCCGGTGAAATTCTCGGTTCCGAGCCTATGAGTGATTTTCTTCAGGAAGTGTCAAAAGATTTTGATTATATAATCATTGATACCCCTCCCATTAATCTGGTGTCCGACGCTCTGCCGCTTATAAGAGAATCCGACGGAGTTGTGCTTGTTGTACGCGCAAACTCTTCAACGCACCCCGAAATACAGAAAGCTCTCAAGTCTCTTGAGTTTATAGACGCCAACATTTTAGGCTTTGTTGTCAATTTTGAAAACAGTAACATTTCACGCTACGGTAAAAACTATAAATACAACTACTCAAACTATGGCTACGGACCGATCGGCTATTAGGGGGCGCCTTTGAATGATAATCAACAATTTGGTTGAAACGCACTGCCATATCCTGCCTGCCGTGGACGACGGAGCGCAAGATACGGAAACAAGCGTCAAAATGATAAAAAAACTGCAGCTGCAAGGCGCACACACAATCATTTTGACGCCGCACTATTACAGCGATTCAATTTCACTTGATGATTTTCTGAAGCGCCGTGACGCCGCATTTCAAAAACTGAAAGCGGCCCTGCCGCCCGACAGTCCGCGGCTTATCCCTGCGGCAGAG
>CANPXD010000049.1 GCA_947585615.1 uncultured Clostridia bacterium | reverse complement strand
TATCCTCGGTTGCCTCAACGGGATAGAAATACCATTTCTGCGATTCTTTCAGATTGTTCTTATCGCACGACGACTGCTTAAGCACTCTTCTTTTGATTATTTCACTGTCGTCAAACTGAGCATTTAAGCACATATTGTAGTTCGTAGGCGCAGTATAAATACCGAACGTTCCGTCGTTCTGTTTAACTACTTTGAATTTTTGCGCATTCGTTTTGTTGCCCGCATAAATCTGCAAAACAGTGCCTGATGTGTCATTTGCGCCGTACACATCCATATATCTGTCTGAATATTTGCTGGCTTTGAAATAGAATACATCTGTTGTGCCCGAAACAAGCTCTGCTTTCCAATTCTGATACAAATTAGCGCCTTCATAGAGCATTGTATGGATTTGATTGTTTTCGCTGCTTGTTGCGCCAGAATCTATTGCATGGCCTGAATAAGCGTTAATTATTATATATTCTTTTCCGTCTTCTATTTTTGTCGCGGGCTTGCGCGAGGTTATCTCGGCTTTTATGACGTTTCCTGCGCTGTCATAGGTAAAGCCGTATTCCTGACCATCTGAAGACAGTGCGTTTATTAACTGCTTTTTATCGTCATAGTTATACAGATACTTACTGCCCGACGGATTCAGCATCTTTGCCATCTGGTTGCCGTAATATGAAAAGGTTGAATTTGTTTTTGCAAGATCAACAGCAGATACTACATTGCCGTTTTTATCATAATCATACGTCTGCCCGTATTGTTCCTTATAGCAGAACACACCCGTAAGATATGCTCTGTTTACGTTATGGGCATAAAGCAGAGATACGCCTATCTTTGAGTAATCGGTCGGCATAATAACCTCGTCCGCCAAATACTGCCATGCTTCCTTTATATCGGGATTCAGCCGCTTCTGCACAGTGCCTGCCCATTTCCCGTTTGCGTCATAATAATCTATCGAGATTTTGAATGTCGGTCCGTAAGCGTCCGACGCCTTTGTGTCGTTTAAAGGTGCTGAGCTTGCATACACCCACATTCCGTAGCTGAACACATCGCCCTTTTTGCCTGAAACGTTCGTATACTGAATATATCTGCTGTCATTGCTTTCTACAGAGCCGTAAAGCTTTCCGCAGTTATCAAAGCCCGACAGTCCTGCCCACGTGACTTCGCCTTCGCCTCCTCTGACCTGCCAGTTTTTTGTTCCGTTGGTGAAAGCCGAATTTTCAACAAGGTTATAGCTGCTTGCATTTGCGCTTTTTTCAAGCTGAACATCGTCTATCCACACTGTTCCGCCTGTATCGGCGCCCAACCCCATTGTTACGCGAACCGTGCCGCCGTCCGGGATTGTGAAGGTTACGCTGCGGCGTTCCCAGCCATTTGTTTTATTGGTGATTTCAATACATTCACCGGATATAAACGCTCCGTTCCCCGGCTGATGGATTTCTGCAAAAATCTGCACTCCTTCACCGGGAAGCGTTACGCCGTTTGTATTGACGTAAGCCGATAAAGTGTATGTTCCTCCGGGCAAATCATCCAATGACTGAACGGCATTTGCGCGCCCCTTATTGGTGATTGGCTTTGTTACCTTGAGTGACGAATCGGTTATATAGCCTTTGCTGTTGTCTATGGATATAGATACGCCCGTGGTATCGTTTATATATGTCCAGTATCCATCGGAAAGCGCCCTTGTGAATCCCGGATTCTGAATATAGCTTGTTGTGCTTTGCAAAGCGCGTGACTCCGAAAGCAGTTTGTTGGCTTTTCCGCTCGTATTATTTCCTTCATTGAGTTCAAAAAACTGTGCCGTGCCGTCGGTATTTGATACGGTGCCTGTCGTCTGACCGAAATCGTTGAACTGATAGGTATAACTGCGCTTTTGCAAATCTGTAATCGTTGTCTCGTTCTGCTTATATGAAAAACTGTATTTTTCAAGCAGTTCACTGTCGGACGCGCCCCAATTTATTGAAGTTACACGGCTTTGCTGAGACGAATCATAGCTGATTTTTGTGCGTGTTCCGTCGATTCCCTTTATTTCGTCCAGCAGGCTGCCGTTGTATCCCAATGTTATAACGGATTCATCCGCAAACGTAATGCTGCCCAGCAGAGCGCCGCTGTAATGAAACTGCGTTTGTCTGCCGGCAGGATCTGTTATGCCGGAAACCTGTTTCGGATCATTCGCGGAATAATTGAAAGAATATACTCTGCGGACGCCATCCTGAACAGATTTTATTCTTTTTACGCCGTTTACTGTTTCATAAACCACTATTGAAGTGCCGGAAGAGGGATGCTTTATTCTTATTAGATCTCCCGCGCTGTCAAAATACATCTTGTTTTCATCTTTATCGGTAATAACGAATTTTGCGCTTGTTTCGTCTTTATCTGAGCCTACGGTTATTACTTTCAGCGAATAGCCTAAGCCGTCCTCATCTTTACCGTCTGTTTCCGAATTGTTTTCAAAATAGAACCAATGCTTTGTTCCGTCGGAATCATTAAGATAATATTTATATCCGTTGTTCCATAATTCTCCGCTTTCCTTATGAATGGAAATATGGTAATTTGTTTGAATACGGTTTCCTAAAAAAGAACCGGCAGACGCCTTGTCTATATCCACTCTATTGGAGTTATATACAACCGAAAGATTTACGGGCAGATGCTCTCCGCCGCAGTCCTGCGTAACGGGCTGTGAAAACACAAGATTGCCGTTGTAATTGTTTACGCTTGCAACGCCGCCGCGTCCGCTGCTGACGTCTGTGTATGACCAATAATCTTCATAACCGGACATATTGCGGTAAGTGATTGTCATTAACGGTCTGTTCTGGGGATACGTTGTATAATCAATTGAATAAAACCATGCTTTTGCGTCATCGGTTTTGGTTGTTGTTAATGATAAGCCATAATTGGCATAATCGCCGGAATACCAACCTCTGACCATATCCGTTATTTCAACTTCGCGGAATTTTGTGAGATCGGTTTTTTCAGTCAATATCATATAATCGGCAATATTACTTTCGCCTGCCGGCTTATTGTTCCATGTAACCTTTTTTTCATCCCAGTTATTTTCAAGACGTTTTATGTAAACAGGCAAGCCGTTTTCACATTTACGCAAGCCGATATAAAATCTTGCGTCAACAATCTTATCGGCAATGCTGAGCTTCGGCAAAGATGTAAATTTCATATAGCTTTCGGTTTTGCCGAAAGGATAAGTGTTTCCAACATACAAGCTGCCCATATCATCTGTGCCGGCCGCCTTATAGCATTTGTTGGGATACGATGATGCAACAAATGCAGACTGCACGCCGCTTGGGGTTTGATTCGTTTTCAGCATCGGGTCCACAGTAACGGGAAACTCGCGGTCTTTTGCCATAATCCAATCTTTATCAAGAGTCGTTTTGACAGTAAAGGTATTGTTTTTGGTATCAACGAGTGACAGCGTAACGCCATCTGAAACAACGCCGTTTATATCCTCCATATACGGAGCGGTGATAACATAAACAACAGTTTCATCCGCCGTGCGCAATTCGATTGTTTTATTATCTGTTTGCACGGGAACAAGACCGTTTACTTTGTAAACAGCCGTGAATTCGGCAGGGGCGTTTGTTCCTCCCAATATTATATTTTCTTTTAAACCGCCTGAACCGATAATATATTCAAAATCCGTATTTTTATAAACGTCTTTATAAATAACGTCAGACGACAATTTTTCAAGAGTTGTCGGATCGCCGTCATCTTTTGATTCAACGATTTTAGCTGTGCTTTTCTTGGCGTCGGAATAATACCACGAAAGCGTATAATTGTCTTTTTTAATTCTTACAAATTTTTTGCCGTTTGTTTTTTTGGAAAGACGTATACTGTAATCAGAGGTACGGTTGACTAAATATTTGTTTTTAATCCATTTGCCGTCATTTTCATCTTCGTCCTCTTCATCTGCGTCGACTTCTTCAAGCGAATTGTCATAATCCACCCATTTGCCGTTTTGTTTAAAATGCACGGGCGATGAATATTGTACTGCCTGAATTGTACCGTCACTCATACGGAATTCTTTTGTGTATTCATCGCGATTTTCCGTGTATTCGCTCAGAATTTCCGCTGTGTCTGAGTCATCATCAAAAACTATTGATGAATCCGATTCTGTCTCGTCAGCTGTTTCCGCTCCCCAAGCAGACATAGGCATCGTCTGCACGATCATTAGCACAACCAAAAGGGCGGATACCATTCTCATAAATAAATTTCTTTTAACATTCATCACTTTAATCTCCTTGTTTTTTTGAAATCATAGTTTACATTTTGCTGTCCCTTAGCAATTTTTGATGCAGCGGCAGAAACCGATTATGACGGTATAATCATTATGAAGAATCGTATCAGGCAAATGAACCTTTTCAAATTCCGATTCATAAATTTAATCTTCTTTTTTAAATTTTCGCACCGGATAATTTTAAAATAGCATAATAGTAGTAACTAATGTTATAAAATGCAAAAACGCTATCATTTTGACTCAAAAAAGCATCACCGAATAATTGAAAAACTATCATGCCGTCAAGCAGCCTTAAATGTCCTAAATCTAATAAAAAGGATAAAAAATATCGGCGCAATTCCTCATATTGCTTTACAGCGGTATGAGAAGGGGAGAAGCAAATGCACTTAACCTGAAAACATTGATTTGAAAAAGGCGTAATAAAAATTAGGTCAACGGTTTCAAGGGATAAAAATTACAGAACTTTTATAAAAAACGGCACTAAAACTTATGTGGGCATAAGAGATATACCAATAAGGAAAGGTTTAAAGGAAGGTTTAGAAAAAGCAAACGAATATAAAAAAAGGCAACAATTATGTTGCTTTTTTTATTGCATTATTATAAAATATGTTCGTTGAAAATCACAGGGACTTTTTATAAACATTGTGGGGTACTTCAAGGGGCAGATTTGAATTTTATCAAAATATTCAACCTCGATTTTCTGCTTAATATCAAGGAATTTTAGGTGTTGCCGATTTAGTGGCTTCGGTCACCTCGACCATGTGCCCACAGTTTTGTTTATTCAATTAAGGCTGTGGGTATTTTTCTATGCGCTTTTTTGTATTTTTCGGGACAAGCTGCCTGACGGAGAATTTTGAATATAATAAAAATGTAATTCCGGCATAGCGGATTGTTATGCCTGAATAAAAGCGGGTTTTTATTCGCCGTTTTTCGGAAAAAATCAAACCTGCTCAGGAGGATATATGATGGTAAGCCAAATTCTGGCAACAGTAATTTTTGCGGCAATGTTTATTATGATTGTGTGGGAAAAAATTGAGCGGCATATCACCACAACAATTGCTGCCGCACTGATGATTGTGGTTGTATTTTTGATTAGTATGCACAGTCCGCAAGCCGTTATGGAAACGCTTAATTTTAAAGAATTCATATCTCCGGGATTCTGGTATTCTAACGGAGCAACGGAGACCGCAGTCGGCATCAACTGGGAAACGATTGTCTTTATAACAGGTATGATGATTATGGTCGAGGGTATGGGCAGAGCCGGTTTTTTCCGCTGGATATGCCTCGTTATCGCAAAGCTCGTAAAATATAAAACGGTTTTAATCCTTGTTACATTTATGCTGATGAGCGCGGTGCTGTCTATGTTTATAGACAGTATTACGGTTGTTCTTTTCCTTGCTGCCGTAACTGTTGAACTTTCAAAAACACTTGAATTTGACCCTGTTCCCATGATCATTTCAGAAATATTCTGTGCCAATTTAGGCGGCTCGGCAACGATGTGCGGCGATCCTCCGAATATTATAATAGGGACTTCGCTTGGCTACACCTTCGGAGACTTTTTCAAAAACACGGGGGTCATATCAATTCTATGTCTTATTGTGGCAGTTGTTTATTTTTATGCTTGTTTCAGACGCCGCCTGAAAATAAGCGATAAAAACCGCTCAAAAAAGATTGATTATCCTCAGCCGTCAGAGGCAATAAAAAATAAAAAAAGCTTTGTGGTGAGTGCCGTTATTTTTATTACTGCGGTTGTTCTTCTGATTACACACGCGCAGACGGGACTGACGGTTTCTTCCATTGGTCTCATTGTGGCCTTCCTGACAATCGCAACATCGGGAAAAGAGGGTATAAAGCAGATTTTCCGCAGATTAGATTATAAAACCCTTGTTTTCTTTATCGGATTGTTTGTCGTTGTCGGCGGACTTGAAGAGACAAAGGTGCTTGATGCAATTGCCGGATTCATAGGAAACATCAGCAGCGGAAATTCCGTTGTAATGGTGATAATCGTTATATGGCTTTCTGCAATAATAAGCGCATTCGTGGATAATATTCCCTTCGCGGCGACGATGATACCCGTAATCACAGCAATGGCCGCAACGCAGGATATAAATCTTGCAACGCTTGCATGGTCGCTGTCTCTCGGAACAGACCTCGGCGGAAATGCCACGCCCATAGGAGCGTCGGCAAATGTAATGGGGATCTCTGTCGCAGGTAAAAACGGTCACAATATCACATGGGGCAGGTATTGCAGATACTGCGCGCCTATAACAATAATTGTAGTTGTACTATGCACGGTGTACATTATAGCAAAATATCTTTAATACCGCGAAAGCACCGTCCGTTCATCGTTCTGATGCGCGGGCGGTGCTTTAATTTGACAAAGCCGAACCTGAAATATATACTTAAAAGGAAAAGGGTGACCGTCTGCAAAGGAGTAACAGAAAATGAATAAGCATTCGGAAATTATAAATAACTTGCTCGCTTATAAGCCTTGCGGCGAACAGGAGGAGAAAGACAGAAAACTTATGCTTCACTGTCTTGAAACGATGCCCGATGTGCTGACAAGAGATAACAGGCTCTGTCATTTCACCGTTTCAGCATGGGTTGTGAATAAAGAGCGGACAAAGGTGCTTTTCGCGTTTCATAACATATATAATTCATGGGCGTGGCTCGGCGGGCATACGGACGGTGAAACCAATTTGCTCAAGGTTGCGATACGTGAGTCTCGGGAGGAAAGCGGAATAGAAAAAGTTTTTCCCGTAACGGAAGAGATTTATTCCGTTGAAGTGCTGACGGTTGACGGTCACATAAAAAGGGGAGAATATGTATCCTCTCATCTGCACCTTAACGTTACATATCTGCTGGAGGCGGACGAAAATGAGCCGATTTCCGCTAAGCACGATGAGAACAGCGCCGTACAGTGGATTGCATTAGAAGAAATAAATGAGAAATCAACCGAACAGTGGTTCAAGGATAATATCTATAAAAAGCTGACTGAAAAACTAAAAGCTTTTGATTGCGAGGAATAAAAATGGAAAATAATACAAATTGGTGTCAGTCGGCAGCAGGCGTTGTTATGAATAACGGGCGGATTCTTCTTGTGCGGCACACATATGGTGCGGGTACAGGTCTTCTGATCGTTCCCGGAGGATATGCTCAGTACGGAGAAACGCCGCGTGAAACTGTAAAAAGGGAAGTGCTTGAAGAAACGGGAATTATTGTCGAGCCGCGCAAACTGATTGCTATGCGTTTTAACGAGCGCGATTGGTACGCTGTGTTTTCTTCCGTTTACATTTCAGGCGAGGCACGCTCGGATAATGATGAAAACAGCGAGGCAGTGTGGCTTGATACGGATGAGGCGCTAATGAGGGAAGATGTTTCCGATTTATCAAAAAAACTCATTTTGTGTGCCTTAAATGACAAAAGCGGTCTTGAAATTCTTCCGTATGAGGGCAATCCTAAAAACGGAAAAGGATATTTGTACGGAACAGATTCGCATAGAATTATATAATTAAAAAGCGTGAGAAAAAATGTTAGGAATAATCAAACCACCAAAACTGAAGATGGGAGACACTATAGGAATCATAGCGCCATCTATCGCTTTGAAGCCTGAGTATATCCAAAAATCCATTCAAAATTTGCATTCTCTTGGATTTCAGGTTAAATTATCGAAGCATATTTTTTCAAATGCCAACGGTTTTTCGGGAAGCATTGAAGAACGGGCCGAGGATTTCAACAAGATGATATTGGATAATTCCGTTAAAATGATTTTGTTTGGCGGCGGAGAAGTTTGCAATGAAATTTTACCGTACATTGATTATGAAAATGTTAGAATGAATCCGAAAATAATTTGCAGCTATAGTGACGGCACAACAATTCTAAACGTAATCAACTGTATGAGCGGGCTTGTAACATTTTACGGCGCATCCGTCCGTACATTTGAACAGCTCAGCGACTATAATAAACGATCGTTTGAATCCCGGCTTATGAATTTAAGATTAGATTATTTAAAATCCGCGCCTTGGGAAACGGTCTGTCCGGGCAAATGCGAAGGCGTGCTCGCAGGTGGTTATCTTGTTAATTATGCCTCTCTGTACGGCTTGACCTATTACCCTGAAATACCCTACAATGAATGTGTTCTGTTTATTGAAGATCACGAGAAATTCAGTTCTCCGGCAGTTGTTTCAAAGTGGTTTGCAAATCTTGAACAGAGAAATGTTTTTAAAAAGGTAACAGGAATGATTTTCGGCCATTATTCAACGGCAACCAGTCCGCTTATTAATGATATTCTTCATAGAATCGGCGAAAAATATCATATTCCTGTTGTTCGGTGCGAAGATTTCGGACATGGTGTAAACAACTCCATTTTTCCTATAGGAATCAAAGCGGAATTGGATACACAAGCAGATACATTTATGCTGTTGGAAAGCGGTATATCAGAGGGTTAAATAGGAAAAATATTTACGATACTATTTTAAAAATAAAAAAAGTGCTTCTCAACCGTGTAAGCCAATCAATTAATTCTCTTGATCCCGCTGACTGAAGTTTTCCGCGTGCGGGGATTATATGTTGACCTAAAAATAAGAACCTGACTTGCTCATCACAAGTCAGAACCTTGTTGTTATCAACCTTATATGCAACTAAAAATGCAGCCTATGAATTTTTGTGGGCTGCATTTTTAGTTATTCTATGATAGTGCTGTCTGATAAACAGTTCTTATTTTTTGCAGACAGGCACCCATATTTCGCTGTAATATTTATCGGCAGGTACATTTATATCCGTGTATGCCTCAATATCCATTTCGTAAGTCGGCTGATAGCCTGAGTTTGGGAAAAATTCCGCGCAGATTTTATGCCACGCGTTTTGCACAGAGTCAGGCAGCGGACCGGAACATTCAAAAACAGCCCAATCGCGAGCGGGAATTTCATTTATACGAAAGCCTTCGGGGATTATGCCTCCGCCGTAAGGAGCGGCAATGGCATAGTCAAACGTTTTGGAGTCTGTGGGAATGTTTCCGTAACATACGCCAAAGATGAATTTACTGTCCTCAGATTGCGCAAGCAAAGCGTCTATTGTTCCGTCGGTGCGCGCCCGAGTCCAGAATTCGGGTATTGTGTTTTTGTTACTTGAATCATCAACGCTTTGCTTTTCAACCTTTTCAAGCACGGTGAACGAATCCTTTTTTACAATTTTGTAGTCCATAATACTACCGCCTTTCAGAATAATCTGCACCGAAACGCGTGATAAGGATTTAAGAGCGCCGCCTTTTTTAGCCTGAGACGGAGTTATACCGTGAAATTTTTGAAATGCGCGGGTGAAGCTTTCAGGACTGTCGTAGCCGTATTTTAAAGCAATGTCAATAACTCTGGAATTTTTTGCGGACAGCTCGTTTCCCGCAAGCGTAAGCCTGCGCCCGCGGATATACTCTCCGAGAGTCATTGAGCATAAAATACAGAAAATTCGCTGAAAATAAAATTGCGAGCAAGCCGCCTGTTTTGCAATCATATTGTAATCAAGCTCTTCCGTGATGTGCGCCTCAATGTAGTCTACTGCATTCTGAATTCCCTTGCTCCAATCCATAATTTTCTCCTTTCGGTGCACTTGAATTATAACTGAAGTTTATAACAAATGCCTGATATTTTATGCTTGATTGTGCAAGGATTTATTATTTGAGCTTAGCGTTGTTTTCCTCAGACCAGAAAAATTTTTCAATATCCTCTGGAGCGGAGCCGTTGTGTACTCTGCCTTTTGTCTGAAGAAAACGCTTTTCTGCGAGCTTGGCTGTTTCGCCTATCTGCTTTGCAGGATTGCCGCCGACGATAACGCCGTCGGGCACGTCTTTTGTTACGACCGAGCCTGCCGCAATGATAACGTTGTTTCCGATAGTAACGCCGTACATAATCAGCGCGCCTAATCCGATCATAACATTATTTCCGACAATGATTTTGTCCATATAATAAAGACATTCCTCATTGACAGGCCAACCTGCTTTTTTGAACATTGTCTGATTGATGTCGTGCGTGATAAAGCGGACGTCTGCGCTTATATTTACGTTGTTCCCGATTGATACGAGATACGGTTCGGCAGGAATGTGTCTTGAATGATACGTAACGTTTTTGCCCATATGGTGAAAAATATTGTATTTTCTTATATATTTTATTCTTGTTTCGGAAGAATTTGTCAGTGCCGCAATGATTCTGCATAATTTAACTTTATCCATAATCAACCGTCCTTGTTTGTCAGTTCTGTGTGTTCCTGATAAAAATTTGCCGATTCATTTCCTGAAAATGAAAAAGCCGCAAGATTTCTTGCGGCTTTTTGATACGCGGTGAAAGCCGCGGTTGGCGGAGGCGGTGGGATTCGAACCCACGAGACCTTGCGGTCTACCTGATTTCGAGTCAGGCCCGTTATGACCACTTCGATACACCTCCGTGCAGGGCACAAGAACTGTGTCTTTTTGCCTTATTGGATTGTAACACTAACTGAGAGGTTTGTCAATTATAAATGTTGCAATAATTAACGCGATATGATAAAATCAGCAGCAGGTATTATTTATAAAGGCAGGGAATCCTATGATTGCTGTTATTGACTACGGCGCAGGCAACCTTATGAGCGTTAAAAACGCTCTTGATTATATAGGCGCGGACAGTGTAATCACTGCGGACAGGCGTATAATAAAATCTGCAACCCATGTTATTCTTCCCGGAGTCGGTTCATTCGGCGATGCAATGAAATCAATGGAGAAAAGGGGACTGACCGATACAATCAGGGAAGCGGCAATTTCGGGGAAGCCTTTTCTCGGAATTTGTCTCGGTTTGCAGCTTCTTTTTGAAAGCAGTGAGGAGAGCGGCGGAGTAAAGGGACTTGCGCTTCTTCCCGGAAAAATTGTGAAAATTCCGAGCAATATGGGGCTGAAAGTGCCGCATATCGGATGGAACTCTGTTTCGGTAAAGCAGAGCAAGGGAATTTTTGCGGATATACCCGATGACAGCTACTTTTATTTTGTTCATTCCTTTTATCTGGACAGCGCAGACGAAAATGTTGTTGCGGGAACAACGCATTACGGGGTTGAAATACAGTGCGCTGTACAGAAAAACAACTTGTGCGCAACGCAGTTTCACCCTGAAAAGAGCGGTAAAACGGGACTTAAGCTCTTGCAGAATTTTCTGGATATGGAGGGATAAAAATGTACGCCAAAAGAATTATCCCCTGTCTTGACGTTAAAAACGGAAGAGTGGTCAAAGGCGTTTCTTTTGTTGATTTGCGTGACGCAGGTGATCCTGTGGAATGTGCGGCTGCATATGACAGACAGGGTGCAGACGAGCTTGTTCTGCTTGACATCACTGCTACTCACGAGGGAAGAAGCACGATGGTCGATATTGTTGAGCAAGTTGCAAAATCCGTATTTATTCCTTTCACCGTAGGCGGAGGAATCAGGACTACAGATGATTTCAGGGAGCTGTTGCGTGCCGGGGCGGATAAAATTTCCGTAAATTCCGCAGCTGTAAGAAACCCTCAGCTTATAAATAACGCGGCATATAAATTCGGCAGGCAGTGCGTTGTCTGCGCTATCGACGCCAAGCGACGGAAAAACGGCGGCTGGGAGGTCTATCTTAACGGGGGCAGAATACCCACGGGAATTGACGCTGTTGAGTGGGCGGCAGAGGCGCAGAAAAGGGGCGCGGGTGAAATACTTTTAACGTCGATGGATGAGGACGGACAGAAAAACGGCTATGATATTGAACTAACGCGCGCCGTGTCACAGCGTCTGGACATCCCCGTGATTGCTTCCGGCGGAGCAGGAAAAGCGGAGCATTTCTATGACGCATTTACAGTCGGCAAAGCGGACGCTGTACTTGCGGCAAGCCTTTTTCATTTTAATGAACTTCCCATACCCAAGCTGAAAAAATATCTTAAAGATAAAAATATTTCAGTAAGACTGTAAAAAGAGAAGAGTATGCTGAAAATTTTTTATTTGCGGCAGCCATTAGATTATTTTAGTTGATAAAATTACTATATAATGTTATAATTAATATATAATTATCTGCGGAGATACAAAATATGCCTGAAAATGAACTTTTTAACAATGACGAAATTGTTATAGGCAGAAATGCGGTAACGGAGCTTTTAAAAAGCGGACGTGAGATTGAATGCCTCCTTATAGCGAAGGGCGAGCTGACAGGCTCGGCGGCAAAAATTACCGCGATTGCGAGAGACAGAGGAATTGTTGTTAAAAGCGTGGACAGAAAAAAGTTGGATTTATTAAGCGCAGGTGCGAATCATCAGGGTGTTGCCGCAAGGGTTTGTGCTCATAAATACAGCACGGTTGAGGACATATTGGAGCTTGCAAAGAGCAAAAAAGAAGCACCGTTTATAATAATATGTGATGAAATTGAGGACAGCCGCAATCTCGGCGCAATTATACGAACTGCGGAGGCTTGCGGTGTTCACGGAGTAATTATACCGAAACGCAGAAGCGCCGGACTTAATTTTGCGGTTGCAAAAACAGCGAGCGGCGCTCTGGAATATGTTAAAGTTGCGAGAGTTTCAAATTTGAGTTCAACTATAGATAGGCTTAAAAAGGAAAATATATGGATTTATGCTGCAGATATGGATGGGCAGCTTTGGAGCAAAACGGATTTTTCAGGCGGCGCCGCGCTTGTTATAGGCAGCGAGGGACGCGGCGTCAGCAAGCATATTAAATCATGCTGTGATGTTACAGTGAGCCTGCCGATGAGGGGCAAAATCAACAGTCTTAATGCGTCTGTTGCGGCAGGGATTATCATGTATGAAATCGCCCGTCAAAGACTTGATTGATTTAGGTTGATGAAATATGAAGGACAAAGAAAATTTATCTGTTGATGAAATACTCCGTGAAGCAGACGATATTCTGAACCGTATCGGAGCAAAATCAAATTATTCTGCCGAAAATGCAGATGCAGACGAAAAAGAGAATGTTAAAATTTTTTCTCCTGCCGATGATGAGCCGGAGGTAAAAGCCTACGCACCGCAGCGTTCCGGCGGTCATACAAAAGTTATTCCTGATGAAAATGATGAAATCGGGGGAGAGGTAAGCGCTAAAACAAGAAAAGTCGATGTTGAAAAAACGCAGAACGTTGACGTTAAAAAAACAGAAAACCATTATTTCAGGCATAATTCAAAGGATCCCGAATATCGCTCCCAGCCGCCTCTTATCATCGAAAAATCTGCTACTATAAAAAGCAAATCGAGGTTCAACAGGATTTCGGATCTGCAGGAGATACCAACGATTCTGGCTGTTGAGGAACTTGACAAAACGAGATTCGCATCAGGCGGAGAAAACTCTGCCGAAGAGATTGATCTTCATAACGATTATGATATTTCCGACCAGATAAAGATTAGCGGCTTTGATGATGAAATGGACGATGTGCCTGTCATTGATGAGGAGCTTGCGGAGCAGCAACTCAGGCAAAGGCGCGAAGAGAAAATTAATAAATTCAGGCTTTTTGCGAAAGAGGAGCTGCAGTCCGACCGTAAAAGCATGGCGCGCAGTATAGTGCCTGAAGATTATACCGATAAAAGTGACAGAACCGGAACGCTTGAGCAACTTTTCAAAAAAAAGACAAGTCTTCAGGTGCAGCTTTTATTTACCGTCGTTTTTGGTTTTGTTTTGCTGCTGCTGACACTTTTCGGAAACTCGCAGTATCTGCCTGCGGCGCTGGAGGTGTCCGGCGGATATTACATAGCTCAGATCGTAATTTACGCCGTTATTCTTATTATTAATGTTAATACTGTGACACACGGCTTTAATTTCAGGCGCGGAATCAATTTCGACTTTTTTGTTTCTGTTTCGGTATTGCTCACTCTGGCGCACACTGCGGCGGTGACTGTCAATCACGATATACTGCTTGAGGGCGGAGCCATTTATACTCCCGCAGCTGTTTTGGCTCTGTTTTTGAGCGGAATCGGCAAGCGGCGCATTCTGATGAATGTTATAGATAATTTTGAGTTCCTTACAAACGGCGAGGACAAGTATACGGTAGAAGATATAGTAAACGAAGTGGACGCGGCAATTATATCAAGGAATCTTCTTACGGGAGAGCCGTTGCTTAAATACAGCGTAAAAACTGATTTCCCGACGAGTTTTCTTGAAATTTCATTTGCTTATGAGCCTTCAGATAAAACAGCAAGGATACTTGCTCCTGTTATGCTCGGTCTGAATGCTCTTATGTTTGCCGCTATCGGACTGTTTCACGGAAACTGGACGGAAGCTTTCAATATCTTCACCGTAGGCGTCATTATTTCTTGCCCTGTGATTTCACTCTATGCAACAAATTCCTCACTGCAGGGTGTTTCGCGTGCACTTGCGCAAAAGGGGGCTATGGTCTGCGGCTTTGAGGGCGCTCACGTGACGCACAATTCAAATGCACTTGTTATGGAGGCTTCCGATTTATTTGGTTCTCGCTCGTGTGATCTGCACGGAATCAGGCTTTTCAACAACACAAAGGTTGACGACGCGCTTCTTCTTACTGCAGCGGTTATTATCAAAACAAAAAGTCCGCTTGCTCATGTATTCGACGATGTCATCGTTGGGAAACAGTCCATTCTGCCTGAAGTTGACGGAGTTGTGTACGAGGACAAAATGGGTACTTCAGCATGGATATATCAAAAGAAAATTCTTGTGGGCAACAGAGATCTGCTTATCAGGCATGGAATCTCCGTTCCAAAGGAGGAATATGAACACAAATACACAAGAAAGGGAAAAAAGGCGCTTTATCTCGCCGTTGCAGGCAAGATTGCCGCTATGTTCGTTGTGAGCTATTCGGCTGACGACGATCTGAAGAGAAGTCTTAAAAAGCTCGAAAAAAGCGGTATAACAATTCTTCTTAAAAGTCAAGTCTATCTAAAAAGAACCCAAAGGTTCTAATCAATTTTAATATGTAATTCTTTTAATTGTTTTTCAAAGACTTCACTAGG